>JBDKGQ010000172.1:0-3592 GCA_039798145.1 Bacteroidota bacterium | reverse complement strand
TATATTTTAAAAAGATATTCTTATTTAGACTCTTCGTCTTTTTTCATTTTATCTTTTAAAGCTGCTAAAACATCAATATCGCCTAAGGTAGATTTCTCTACTTTGCTTTGAACATTTTTTACTGCTTTTTTAGTGCTTTCAGCATCTGCTTTAGCTTCTTTTTTCAATGTTTCTTTCTCGTCTGCTCTTTCTTGTTCCCAAATGCGGGTGTGAGAAACTACAATACGTTTATCGTTGCGATCGAATTCGATGATAACGAAAGGAAGAATTTCATCAGCTTCAACAGTTGAACCATTTTCTTTACGTAAATGACGAGCAGGAGCATAAGCTTCTAAGCCATATTGTAATTGAACAGTTGCACCTTTATCGTCTTTTTTAGTAACATTACCTTCGTGAGTAGAACCGATTGGGAAAACAGATTCAAATGTATTCCAAGGATCTTCTTCGATTTGTTTGTGTCCTAAAGCTAATTTACGATTTTCTTTATCGATAGATAAGATTGTTACTTCGATTGGTTCGCCTACTTTAGTAAATTCACTTGGGTGATTGAAACGTTTGATCCAGCTTAAATCGCTAATGTGAATCATACCGCCAATTCCTGTTTGTAATTCTACGAATACGCCATATGGAGTGATGTTTTTAACAACACCATTGTGACGACTTTCAAGAGGGAATTTGTTTTCGATAGTATCCCAAGGATCTTCTGTCATTTGTTTGATAGACAAGCTCATTTTGCGCTCTTCTTTATCTAACGTAACCACTAATGCTTCATACTCATCTCCCATTTTGAAGAATTCTTTAGCATTGATTGGTTGAGAAGACCAAGTGATTTCTGATACGTGCACAAGTCCTTCTACGCCTGGTAAAATTTCTAAGAATGCTCCGTAATCTTCAATATTAACTACTTTACCTTTTACTTTAGCACCTTCTTGAATGTCGATGTTTAAGCTATCCCAAGGATGAGGCGTTAATTGTTTTAAACCAAGGCTGATACGTTTTTTCTCATCATCAAAGTCTAGAACTACGACATTTAATTTCTTGCCATTTTCTAATACTTCGTTAGGATGCGTTACGCGGCCCCAGCTAATATCGGTAATATAAAGTAAACCATCAACACCACCTAAGTCGATGAATGCACCGAAGTCAGTTACGTTTTTAACGGTTCCTTCTAAAACTTGACCTTTTTCTAATTGACCAATGATAACAGAGCGTTGTGCTTCGATATCACTTTCGATTAAGGCTTTGTGAGAAACTACTGCATTTCTAATTTGTTCGTTGATCTTAACGATTTTGAAATCCATAGTTTTACCAACATACTGATCGTAATCAGTAACTGGTTTAACATCGATTTGAGAACCTGGTAAGAATGTTTCCAAACCATATACATCCACAATAAGACCACCTTTAGTCTTAGATGTAATAGTACCTGTAACAATTTCTCCAGTTTTGAAGAAATCAACAATTTTTTGCCAAGCGCGAGCTTGACGAGCTAATTTTCTGCTTAAGTGAAGATGACCGTTACGATCTTCTTTTTCTACCACTAAAACTTCAATTTCATCTCCTACTTTAATTTCGGACATGTCGCGGAACTCATTCAAAGAAATAAGTCCGTCAGATTTAAAACCAATGTTGATGATTACATCTGTTTTGGTTACACCAACGATTACACCAGAAATTAATTCTGATTCTTCAATTGATTTGAACGTGCTATCATAAGCTTGTTCCATTTGTACGCGCGTTTCTTGTGAATAAGAAGCTACGTTTCTTTTGTCAACGCTCCAGTCGAAATCATCGTGAGCGGTTTGCATGTTAAGATTTTGATTTTCTTGCAATGTTAAAGTCCTCCTTTTGAGTGAATTTTTGGACTGCAAAGGTACATATTTATCTTAAAATGAGCACTTTTTTTGATTTTTATTTTAAAAAGTCACTAAAAAAGGCGTTTTTTCTCAAAACGCCTTTCTAAATATTTAAAAATGAATAAATTACAATTTTACCACCCAATTGTGTGTGTCGGCTACTCTACCATATCGTATATCGTTTAGGGCCGTTTTAAGCCAATTTGCGATTTCCCAAGTAGCCACATCTGGTAATTCCATTAAATGCTTTTGATAAGTAAGCGAGCCTATTGGAGCAATAGATGCTGCCGTTCCTGTTCCAAATGCTTCTTTTAATTGTCCTTGTTTGTATGCTTCTTCTAGTTCTAAAATACTGATTGGTCGTTCTTCTACTGCAATACCCTTCTCTTTAAGCAAAGTAAGCACACTCATTCTCGTTACTCCTGCCAAAATAGTACCACCAACTAAATCTGGAGTTACTACCTTGTCGCCAATTACAAAAAACACGTTCATGGTGCCAATTTCTTGAACCCATTTATGTTCTACAGCGTCGGTCCATAGGATTTGATCATAACCCATTTCGCGCACTTTCATTGTAGGATACATACTAGCGCCATAGTTACCTGCAGCTTTAGTATACCCTATTCCACCCGGGAATGCACGCGTGTATTCATCATGCACATAAATAGAAACGGGTTTACTATAATAGGGTCCTGCTGGACTGGTAATGATCATGAATGTAAATTGCTCTGCTGGTTTAACTCCAATAAACTCATCCGTAGCAAACATAAACGGTCGAATATATAAAGAAGTGCCATCTTCACTTGGAATCCAATTGCTATCTAACGCAATCAACTCTTTCAATCCTTCCATAAACAAATCTTCAGGAACAGCGGGCATACCCATTCGTTCTGCTGATACATTAAAACGTTTCCAATTATCGTGAGGTCTAAAGATTAATGCTTCGCCTTGCTCATTTTTATAAGCTTTGATTCCTTCAAAAATAGATTGACCATAATGTATAAACGTAGTAGCGGGATGCATACTAAGGTTTCTAAAGGGTTCGATCGTTGCTTTGCCCCAAACGCCATTATCATAATGAGCTATCAACATGTGATCGGAGTATAATTTACCGAATTGTATGTTTTGAGGGTCGAATTGGTTAATTCTTGAATCCGTTGTTTTTATTATTTCAATATCTATTTTATTGGATATCATAAAGTATTTAAATTTCTAAATTCGCGACAAAGTACCTATTTTTATTCCAATTATTGCAATTTACGCATATAAATTACACACATATTCATCATGACGGATACCCTTTTTAATGCAAAACATACTATTATCAAAGCTTCCAGCGATTTTTTACTCCATCGTGAGGGAATTAGTATGGATACGTTGAAAAAAGCAAAAATGGTGGTATTCACTCAACAATTCAATAACCAAGAAGAGCAGGAATTTTTAAAAAAGATACTTACTGCTTGCAAAATGGAAACAAGCGATTATTGTTTGATGGAATTGAAACAAGAAGAATGCATTGCCTGGAATCAAATTCGTGATGAAATCCAACCTAACTTTGTTTTATCTTTTGGCATACCAGCCCAGCAATTAGGTATTCTCGCCATGTTTAAATTTAATAGCAGTAATTCTTTTGATCATTGCAATTTTATATTTGTCGATTCCTTAAGTACCCTTCAAAATAATGTAGCATTAAAGAAAACCCTTTGGACAAATATTCTTAAACCTATTTTCGATAA
>JBDKGQ010000171.1:0-3599 GCA_039798145.1 Bacteroidota bacterium | reverse complement strand
AAAGTGAAGTCGTGGTCGTTTAAGGCAGCCAAAGAGATTTACTTTTTATTAATAGGCAGCTTGCTGATGTTAATAATTTTAAAACACGCTGCACTCCCATTAATTCTTTGCTATTATGTAATTTTGTCGACAATATTTCCACCTGATAAAAAAATCGAATTATGAAATTTATTGCCCACATCAATGTTATGCCGCAAAAGGCATTATTAGACCCTCAAGGAAGAGCGGTTTCTGCAGGAATGAAGAATTTAAACTTGAATGAAATCGACAATGTGCGTATTGGCAAAAGAATTTCATTAGAAGTTGAAGCTGCGTCGAAAGAAGTTGCATCAGAAAAAGTAGAAACAGCTTGCAAGCAATTGTTGGCTAATCCAATTATGGAAACCTACGAATTTCACTTAGAAGAAGCATAATAGAAATTCCATTATAAAAACAAACCCCGACTCTAATAAGGCCGGGGTTTTATATTTTAAACAACATTCTGATTTAAACGACTCCTCTGAATTGCTTCAAAAAGCGTAAGTCGTTTTCTGAAAACAGACGTAAGTCTTTCACTCCGTATTTCAACATCGTAATACGTTCTATTCCCATCCCGAAGGCAAATCCAGTATAAATAGTTGAATCGATATTGCAATTTTCAAGTACTGCAGGATCAATCATTCCGCATCCTAAAATCTCCACCCATCCTGTGTGCTTACAAACATTACAACCATCGCCTTTACATAATGAACAACTAATGTCCATTTCAGCTGAAGGCTCTGTAAATGGGAAATATGAAGGACGTAATCTGATTTTAGTTTCACTACCAAACATCTCTTGTGCGAAATACAAAAGCGTTTGTTTTAGATCGGCAAACGAAACTCCTTTATCAATATAAAATCCTTCTACCTGATGAAAGAAACAATGCGCACGAGCACTTATTGCTTCATTACGGTAAACACGTCCAGGACAAATTGTTCTTACTGGCGGCTCTTGATTATCGAGCACACGAATTTGAACAGATGAAGTATGGGTACGTAAGGCAAGTTGTCCGAAGTAATGCTCTTCATTCGGATTCAAATTGATAAAAAATGTATCCTGCATATCACGCGCTGGATGCTCAGGCGGGAAGTTCAAAGCAGAGAAGTTATGCCAATCATCCTCCACCTCTGGACCGTCACTAACGGTAAAGCCTATGCGTGAAAATATTCTATTGATTTCATTACGCACAATGCTAATTGGATGCATAGCGCCTGTTTCCTGAGGAACTCCTGGTAATGTTAAATCAAGTGCTACCGTATTGGAATCAACTTGATTTTCGAGTTGCTCACGAATGGTATTTACCTTTTCTTCTGCAACGTTTTTTAATTTATTAACCAGCTGTCCAAACTCCTTACGTTGTTCAGCAGGCACTTCTTTCATCATCGCAAACAAATCCGTAAGCACTCCCTTTTTCCCAAGGTACTGCAAACGATAGGCTTCTAACTCTTCCTTTCCGTTGGGAGTAGCAGCCTCTGCTTCTGCGATATGTTGATTTATCTTTTCAAACATGATTACTTGTCAACTAAAACCATTTTCATTCGCAAATCTGTTACAGGACGATCAGATTGACCACAAGGTACAGCAGCAATTTTATCAATTACATCAAGGCCTTCTACCACTTCTCCATAAACAGTATACTCACCATCTAACCAAGCTGAACCGCCAATTGTTTTATAGTCGTTGCGTTTAGCTTCCGACATTGGCTTACCAGAACGGCGCTCCATCATTTGAAGTTCGTTTTCAATCATTGGTTTCCCTTGAACGATATAAAACTGACAACCACTAGAAGCTTTTTCAGGATTGTTATCGCGGGCAGCCGCTAAAACTCCTTTCTTGTGGTATAAGCTATCATTAAATTCTGCTGGAATACGGTAACCTACATCGCCAGCACCTAACATTTGTCCTGCAGGAGCATTCTTCGATTGAGGGTCGCCACCTTGAATCATAAACCCTTTGATCACACGGTGAAACAAAAGACTATCATAAAATCCTTCCGAAACCAATTTCACAAAATTGTCGCGGTGAAGCGGAGTCTCATTATACAATTTCACTTTCATCATTCCCAAATCAGTTGTGATTTGAACGTAATACACTTTTTCCATAGCTGCTTTTTTATCTGTTTTATTATTTTTTTGACCAAATCCAACAGAGCTCATGATGAGCATGATTAAACTAAATAATGTCGCTGTTTTCTTCATATCAATATTTGATTATTTTTGGAAATGCAATTTTACGGAAGTTTTGCCTTCCCTTCTATTGCAATAATAATTAAATTCGAACAAATTATGTAGATTTGTCGTACAGAGCCTATATTTAAACACACTATGCTTAAAAACATTATCCTTTTAGCAGCATTCGCAGGAATCGTAAGCGTTACTGCATGCAAAAAAACAGAACCTTGCAAAGCCATTATCACTGTTGTTGATACTTTAGGACGTCCTGTTGTTGGAGCAACCGTAGTACTTCGTCAAGATAGCGTTGTAAACGCACAAACTGGTGTTCGTGCCGATCTATTTCAAGAGCAGCTTTCAACAGGTACTGGAGAAGCCTTCTTTGAATTTAAATGGGAAGCGGTTTTAAATGTGGAAGCGTCAAAAGATGTTTTGTCAGCAAAGGATTATATCCGCTTAGAGCAATCAGAAGAAGTTAGAAAAACGGTAGTGATTAAATAAAATCACCTCGAAATAAAAAGAAAACCCTGTAGTATTCACTGCAGGGTTTTTTATTGCTATTGAAATATATCGTGCTCTTCGAAATAGTCGATGATGCATTGCTTGAGCAAATAATCCTGCTCTCCGAGATTCATTTTTGGTAGCTTATTGACCATCTTCCAATGAGGCCATCCTTCTTCGTCTTCACCCACTAATTCGTAATATCCATAATTAGAAAGCAATCGGCAGGTAGCAATATGCATCAGATCCTGCTTCTCATCTTTTTTGAATTTCTTAAAGCCTTGTCCCAATTCCTGAACACCAATTAAAAACAACACTCCTTGCAAGTCAACCTCAGCGTCAAAGTGTTTATTTATTTTCTGCGTCACAATATCCCATTGCGACTTCAGTTCTTCTACATTTCTGATGTGCAACATGACTACTTAACTTTTTCGATACGCATTCCGGCGTCGGTAATACCAGGCAACGGATTTAAACGCATAGCCTGTGAAATTTCAAAACGATACTTCCCTTTTTCAGGAAAGGTAACATTGCGCTTAAATAAAATTCGGTTATCCCAGATATCTCCTAATCCCTTACCCATCCACTTCCCATCGGGTGAAGCCAGCATAATTTCCACAGTGTCTTTATCGATTGTCCCACTCGGAAAATACGTGTTTACGAATAAGAAAATATTGCTGTACGGATAATTACCTGCATTTCGCAAGTTCAGATAAACATTGTAACCATTGCTTGTATCAGGAATGGCTGTTTCAAACTTAAATACCTGTTCTGCATCCCAATTTGCTTCCGCAATCGATTTGTTCTCTTCAAACAACGTTGACTTATCGGTGCATCCTATCCAGCAAATGGATAAAACCATCAAACAAAAAAATAATAATTTACCGCTTTTCATTTCTCTTAACT
>JBDKGQ010000170.1:0-3615 GCA_039798145.1 Bacteroidota bacterium | reverse complement strand
GCAATACACACAGGCTGGTAATGTTTCTTATCAGGTTCCTTTAAATAAATTCCCTCTTACTGATTGGGTTTCTGTAAATGTTAAATACGGATTTAACTATAGTTGGCAATCAGGACAATTTGTTCAGAATGCAACAACCGGTGCATTTGGTGTTGATACCCGAACAGGAAATACCATTCAGAATTCAAATACAAAACAGGTGAATGGAAATTTTGTATTGACTACACTTTACAATAAAGTTCCTTTCTTAAAGAAAATTAATTCACCTAAGCCACCTAAGAAAACGGCGATTAAAAACGAGCCTCCTAAAAATCCAAAGGATACAATCCCTGGAATGAAAGCTCCTAAGGTAAAACAGCCGAAAGCTATTCCTGATGGAGTACGCTTTATCGGTAAAATGATTATGGGTGTTCGTTCCGTTGGATTTACTTATAGCGAGACTAACGGTACTGTATTACCGGGATATTCTAATTATGCGCAATTATTAGGTCAGGATTTAGATCGTAACTCACCTGGATTCGGATTTGCATTCGGTTCACAACAAGATATTCGTCCGCAGGCTGTAAATGGAAATTGGATTACAACCGATACTAGTTTGAATAATTCGTTTGCTCGTAATTATAATGAGAACTTTACAGGAAGAAGTTCGATAGAGCCTTTTGATGGATTTAAAATCGAGTTGAACGCTACTCGTCAATATACACGTAATAATTCTGAGTTCTTCCGTTGGAATGGTTCTCGATTTGATTCGCAAAGTGTGACGGAAACAGGAAACTTTAGTATCTCAACTATTTCAATTAATACTGCATTTGTAAAGGATGATCCGACTACTTATTCGAATGCAGTCTTTGAAGAGTTTTCAAAAAATCGTAAAATAATTTCTGAGCGATTAGCCGGATTAAATCCTAATTCAATTGGCTTTGCAGCGCCTGATACTTTCGGAATTATTTACAACGACGGATATAGTGGAACACAACAAGAAGTATTGACATTGGCCTTTATTTCAGCGTATACAGGCAAATCTCCAAACGAAGTTAAGCTTAGTCCATTCTCTAGAATTCCATTGCCTAACTGGCGCGTGACGTATGATGGATTAAGCAAGTTGCCTTTGTTTAAGAAATTATTTAATACAGTTAGTTTAACACATAGCTACCGTTCTACATTCAATGTAAATAGCTATAACAGAAATTTGAATTACATTGATGGAAAATATCCAACGGCAAAAGACATCAGTGGAAACTTTATTCCTTCTCGCGAATTCGGTCAGGTGTCATTAGTAGAACAATTTGCCCCATTGATTGGAGTGGATGTAACTTGGAAAAATAACATTCAAACAAGAGCTGAATTTAAGCGTGATAGAAATGTATCATTAACCTATGCAGGTGTTCAGGTAACGGAAGTAAAAGGAAATGAAATCACTTTAGGTTTCGGCTATCGTTTACCTAAATTCAAATTACCATTTAATTTAGCGAAGAAGGTTTCTGGCAACGGACTTAACTTAACAGCAGATTTTAGTGCGAGAAAGAATTCAACGATCATCCGCCGATTATTAGAAGGAGTAAATCAGCCAACGGCAGGATTAAATGTATATTCAATTAAGGCTGCGGCAGATTATGCAATAAGTGATAAATTGAATATGCGATTCTTCTACGAACAGACGATTAATACGCCAGTTATTTCAACATCTTATCCAACATCAAATATTAACACAGGAATCGAAATTCGTTTCTCATTATCACAATAAAAATTAAATTTGTAAAAAATTAAACCATTATGAATATTCCTTCAGAATTAAAGTACACAAAAGATCATGAGTGGGTTCGCGTGGATGGCGATATCGCTACTATCGGAATTACAGATTTTGCTCAAAGCGAATTGGGCGACATCGTTTATGTAGAAATTGAAACAGTAGGCGAGTCTGTAGATAAAGAAGCTGTCTTCGGAACAGTAGAAGCAGTTAAAACAGTTTCTGATTTATTTATGCCTTTAACAGGGGAAGTATTAGAATTAAATGATGCGTTAGAAGGCAATCCTGAATTAGTAAATTCTGATCCTTATGGAGAAGGTTGGATGGTGAAAGTAAAAATTGCTGATGCTTCTCAGCTTAGTGATTTATTAGATGCTGCTGCATATGGTGCTTTAATCGGCGCGTAATTATAAAATACTTTTTAAGAGAGGCTCGGGCATCCGGGCCTCTTTTGTTTTTGATAATAGCTTGCTTATTAACAAAGAATGTAGATTGAAACAAATTAATTTAACTACTAAACAAAACCAATTATAATTGTTAAAAAATAATATTATTAGTCGATTATAATTTATAAAATGTATTTATTTTCAAATAATAAATTGTAAATTGCCTGAATGCCAATTGAGATTTCTTCATTTTCAATTTTGCTGGTCGATGATCATCCATTTTATCGACGAGGAGTGGCATCTGCTATCAAGGATATTTGGGAAAGTGTAGAAGTACATTATGCTTCAGATTTTGTAGAATCATGTGAGAAGCTTTCAAAAGTTACTATTGATATTGTAATTACCGAGATTGATTTATCTCCACAAAATGGTATTGAATTAATTAAAGGAATTAAACAACATTATCCCGATATTAAAATAATCGTATTAACGCATCACAAAGATGAAGACCATATTTTAAAGGTTTACAATTTAGGTGTTGATGGTTATCTCGATAAATCCGTTAATCAAATGGAGCTCGCAAGAGCAATTAATAAAGTACTTAATGGTGAACGATATTATTCACGACAAAACAGTGAGCTTGTACATGCGCGCATTAAAATGTTTAAGTCGCTGAAAGGAGATGATGTTTATCAAAAACTGCTTTATCATAAAAATTATATCGAGATTGTTTTTTTAATGGCTCACGGATTTAAAAATAAAAGCATTGCAGAAATTTTATATTTATCTGATAGAACTACGAGCGTTCATCGTTCAGAGATTTATAAAATTATTGGTTGTCAGACCTCACTCGAATTAGTTCTATGGGCTATAGAAAAAGGAATTAAAAATGATCCTGAACTAATGGTTCGATTTGATAAAATCCTATCTAATAAAGTGAATGTAAATTAGTGAGAGAATATAAATGATTTTCTCATTTTTCTTCCTTCTATTTTTCTTGAAGATGCAGCCACAACTTTTCCAAATCCATAACCTATTCCAAATGCTAAAGGATAATCGCCTGCCCAATGCACGCCATTGTTTAACATCGAAAAACCAACTAATGCTCCAAGTGTATATCCAACTGGTTTAATCCATTTTTTCTCAGGATAATTTTCAGCTAAAACAGTAACTGCACATATCACCGTTGCTAAATGACCAGACGGAAATGCATCATAGGATGGAGTGTTTTTTTGATAATCCATAAAAGGAGGGAAGGGTGTCCATTTACCTCCAGGTTGTGTTGAACGTATTGGAGTTTGTCTTCCTGTTATTCGTTTTACTACTTGCGTAGCAATACCCATGGCAATAAATGATTCTGTCAATTGCGAAGCAGTGCTAACTGCTCTTATATCATGGTGACGAATTCCATAATAAAAAATACCGCCTCCAAGTAATAATGCAGGATAACCTTGTCCAAGAGTATAAAATACAGTGTTTAGA
>JBDKGQ010000169.1:0-3627 GCA_039798145.1 Bacteroidota bacterium | reverse complement strand
GTTGTATATTACATATAATCAATATTTTATAGTTATAATTAATTTATATGTTTTCTAAGAGACAGTCATTGCTATAACATACTTAACTTTGCGAATTCTTTTTTAATAACCAATTTTTACCTACCAACCAATACACTAAAATGAAACTACTAATTAAATTAGTTTTAATCGTAAATGCATTTTTATTTTTTTATAATGCCAATGCACAATGCAATGTTAATAATCCATATGACAAAATAGTTAGTGGTTATCATGGATCAATTGCTCTGAAAACTGATGGATCATATGCTTTGTGGGGTCAATCCATGTCAAATACTGGTGCATCAGATTTAACTAGCCCAATTACTTTAAATGCTACAAATTTTCCTGCACTTGGAAGTGCTACTCCTTTATTAGCGACGCTTGGTGGAGTTGGTGGTGGTGGTAAGGATCAAATGATTCTTCTTGCATCAGATGGCCTTTATGCTTGGGGCCCAGAAACCTATGTTTTAAATACAAACTTAACTGCTAGTGCTGCATTTGCCAAAATTGCAACGCCCACAAATGGTGATGCATCTACAAAATTACCATCTGGTATGGTATCAACGGATGTTTCGGCTATTTATGGAACCTATCAAACTTTAATCGTTTTAACAAAGAATGACAATGTTAATAGCTTTAGAAATGGTCAAGTTTGGGTTATTACTCAAGCTTCTCTTGCACTTGAAGGAAATGGAGGAACAGCTAGTTCCGTTGGATCATCATCATGGCTAAGAGTTAAAACAAATGCTACAACTTATTTAAGTGGTGTTATTGCTGTAAGAGGAGAAGTTAGTGCTGCACCAACAACATCTTCTGCATTAATTGCATTAACTAGTACTGGTTTAGTATACACTTGGGGTAATTCATGTTATTTAGGCAATGCTACAGCAAAAGTTGCTAAAAACTTTGCTACCTTGATGACTTTGCCATCGGAATTTTCTGCAATAAATATTCCAAAATTAATTGGAGTTACAGGTGGCACTAAAAATACTACAACTTCATGTAATACTTATTATTTGTTGAGTAATTCAGGAAGTTTATATGCGTTAGGAGACAATTCAAAAAAGCAATGTGGAGATTTTACAACTACAGAAAGAACTTCATGGGTGAATGTTAAATCAAGTGCAAGCACAAATTTTAATAATATTAACTTTTTTAGTTGTCAAGAACATACAGGAGGTATAGCATGTATTGCTGCTATAACTAATGATGGTAAATTATACACTTGGGGTGAGGATGATGGAGAATTATTAGGTAGAGGAACTGGCACAACGGCCAATTATGATCCTGGAATAGCTAGCGGTACTTTAGGTAGTACAGCTGTAACATGTGAAATGGGCGGACATACATTGGTTTATCTATCAGTTGGTAGTGATCACTTTTGCTATGTTGGTCACCAAACAAATGGAAGTATGGGTTGTGGTTCATGTACGGGTGTTGCAGGAACAGTAACAAGTTTTAACTGTATAGATCCGCCAGTTTTGCCAATTTGCGGTTATGTTCCAAATGCTGCAAATGCCAATATGTCAACGATAATAGCTAATCCTAGCTCAATTAATGTAAATGCAACATCAACTATTACAGTTCAATTAAAACAATCAAATGGTTCAAATTTAACTACCAGTGGTGGTACTGTTGTCATTAGTGCAAGTGTTGGTAATGTATCAAGTGTAACTGATAATAATGATGGTACTTACACAGCCACTTATACCGCGCCAAATTCTTCGGGATCAGCATTAATTACATTTAGTTTAAATGGGGTGACCTCTTCAAATTCTGCAAGTGTAACTATAAATGCTCCAGTTCAATCAGTAGCTCAACCATTAATTATTGTAAATGGGACATTAAATACATTTACGTCAATAGCTGGTTGTCCTTCATATACGCAGAGTTATTCTGTTTCAGCAACTGATTTAATTAGTAATTTAATTTTAACCGCGCCAACAGGTTATGAGATCTGTTTAACCAATAATGGAGTTTTTACAAACTTAATTTCAATTGTGCCAAATGCAGGAGTTGTGAATACAACTTCAATTTTTGTAAGAGTTAAAGCAACAGCCTTAAATGGAGCTTCAGGCAATATAACGCATACTTCAATAAATGCAACTACACAGAACTTATTAATAAGTTCAGCTACAGTGATTCAAAATGGAGGTACAATAACTGCATCCCCAACTAATATTTATGCAGATGGGCAATCCACATCTACTATTACTGTCCAATTAGTAGATTCAAATAATAATAATTTAACTTCTGGAGGTGCTAATGTAACAATTAATTCAACTTATGGAGTTTTAACTTCCGTTGTTGATAATAATGATGGTACCTATTCGGCTATTTTAACCAGTTCAAATAGTATTACTTCAACAACACTTTCCTTTTCTGTAAGTAATGTTAGTTCATCTAATACTACAACAGTAAATTTTATTTGTGTAACACCTACTTTATCCAGTACTTTAACCCCTGCATCAATTTGTAATGGTTCAACGTTTGCGTATACGCCAACATGTGCTACATCGGGTGCAACTTTTTCATGGAGTAGAGCTACGGTTGTGGGGATTAGCAATACTGCTGGTTCTGGAACAAATTCAATAAGTGAAGTTTTAACGAATACAACGGCTAATACTTTGAATGTTGTATACGCAGTTACAACATTAGCAAATGGATGTTCTAACACAGAAAATGTAACAGTTTCCGTATATCCAACTTTGTCATTAACGAGTTCGCTCACACCAAATGCAGTTTCAAGTGGTACATTATTTACTTATACAGCTACTGATTTAACTGGGGCTTCATTTTCATGGAGCAGAGTGGCAGTTACTGGTATCAGTAATTTAGCAGCGACGGGAACGGGTAATGTTAGTGAAACTTTAATAAACACAACAACTGCGCCAATAACGGTAAGTTATGTATACACTATTTCAATTGGATCTTGTACAGGTACACAAACGGTAAGCGTGGTAGTTAATCCACTTCCAGTATTGTCGAGTTCTTTAACCCCTACTGCGGTATGTAGTGGAACTGCTTTTTCATATGCGCCAACAAGCTCAACATCCGGGACAACTTTTTCATGGAGTAGAGCTACGGTTGTGGGGATTAGCAATACTGTAGGTTCTGGAACGGGTTCAATAAGTGAAGTGCTAACAAACACAACAGTAAATCCAATAAATGTAACATATGCATATACATTAACAGCAAATGGTGATACCAATACGCAGAATGTAGTGGTTGTTGTCAATCCTACACCTACTTTATCCAGTACTTTAACACCCGCATCAATTTGTAATGGTTCAATTTTTAGTTATACCCCACAATCAAATTTAAACGGTTCAAGCATTATATGGATTAGGCCAATTGTAACCGGTTTATTGCAGTCTGCTAATTCTGGAAGTACTGCAATTAACGAGTCGTTAAATAATTTAACTAATTCACCTTTGCCTATTCCTTATTCAGTTACTTTGAATTTTAATGGATGTGTTAAAACACAAATCGTAACTGTTGTAGTATATCCAACACCGGTATTAACGAGTACTTTAACGCCAAGTGCAGTAGCAAGTAGCAGTGTATTTAGCTATACAGCAGCGGGTTCTACAGGTGCTACTTTTT
>JBDKGQ010000168.1:0-4737 GCA_039798145.1 Bacteroidota bacterium | reverse complement strand
TAAGAATCCAAATGTTGACATAGTTTGTTCTATTTATTGGGTACGAAGTTAACTTTTTTATAATGTTCTAACCCCCACTTAACAATTTGTTAATATTATGATAAAGGTTTGTGAATGTTTGAAGGCCATAAAAAGGCTTCAGAGAAATTATTCTCATTTTAGAACGAAGCATCCATTATTTCAACTTGCGGACTTGCCTACAACCTTACTAAACAATAGATCCAATTCACTCACTATCTTTGCCCCATGTTTGAAAATAAAAATAACAGAACCGAACTTCAGAACTTAGGAGAGTTTGGCTTAATAGAACATATTCGTAATCAGGTTAAATTAACCCAATCTGGAAGTGTTAAAGGAATTGGAGATGATGCAGCTGTGATCGATAATGGTGAAGGCCAGACAGTTGTAACAACAGACTTACTCTTGGAAGGTGTTCACTTCGACCTATCATATTGTCCTCTAAAACACTTAGGCTATAAATCAGTAGTTGTAAACATCAGCGATGTATGCGCCATGAATGCTATACCAAAGCAAATAACGCTTGGATTAGGCATCTCTAATCGCTTCTCGCTTGAGGCTATTGAAGAATTTTATAGTGGTGTTCTTTTAGCCTGCGAACGCTACGGTGTTGACCTTGTTGGTGGTGATACTACCTCTTCGCAAAGCGGAATGGTAATCAGCATCACTGCTATCGGAATAGCTCCTGCTCAAGAAATTGTTTATCGTAATAGCGCTAAAGAAAATGATTTGATTTGTGTAACTGGCGACTTAGGCGGTGCTTATATGGGACTTCAACTCCTTAACCGTGAAAAGAAAATTTTTCTTGAAAATCCGAATGCTCAACCTGACCTTCAAGGGTTTGATTATATCCTCGAACGCCAATTGAAACCTGAAGCTCGTTTAGATATTATACAGCGTTTTAAAACCTGGTATTTACAACCATCTTCTATGATTGATATTTCTGATGGACTAGCATCTGAAATATTACATATCTGTCATCAGTCAGAAGTAGGTTGTCAGATTTATGAAGAGAAATTACCAATCGATCACTTAACTCGTGAACTAGGAATGGAGCTTGGCCTTGATGCAACAATGGCGGCATTGGAAAAAATTAAAGATCGTGCAGAGATTAGTATCGTTGGACATATCACAAACAAAGATGCAGGTTATCATTTTGTAGATAAACAAAACAATGTTCATCCTCTTTCTGCTCAAGGATGGGATGCCTTTCTATCGAAATAAATTTTATTTTCGCTAACATGAAAATTGCAATTATAGGTTCGAGAGGCGTGCCCAATAATTATGGAGGGTTTGAACAATTTGCCGAAATGGTAGCTGTGTTGCTTGTTAAAGCAGGGCATGACGTAACTGTTTACAATCCACATTATCATGAATACAACGAACCAACTTTTCAAGGAGTAAAAATTCAAAAGATCTATAATCCAGAGGAAAAAATAGGTTCACCAGGTGTTTTTATTTACGACTACCTAAGCATGGTACATGCATCAAAAAGTAAATTTGATATTCAGTTATACTTAGGATACGCCACCTCTTCTATCTTTTATCCATTTGTTCGAAAAAGAAATTCTATTTGGGTTACCAACATGGATGGTCTTGAATGGAAACGCGATAAATGGAGCCCTACCGTAAAAAAAATCACTGTTTTCTTCGAGAAATTAGGCGTAAAATATTCTGATTACCTGGTAAGCGATAATCGTGAGATCAGAAATTACTTTTTAAATACCTATCAGAAAGATTCTACTTTTATTGCCTACGGAGCTACCTTATTCAATAGTCCTGATACTTCTTGTTTGAAAGAATATGAACTCGAAGCCTACAACTATGATATGTTGGTTGCTCGCCTTGAAAAAGAAAATAACATAGAAACTATTCTAGATGGTTATTTGTTGTCTTCTTCGGATAAGCCCATGCTCGTCATAGGAAATCATAAAACACCTTATGGCGAATTACTGAAAGCGAAGTATGCTAACGCTAAGGATATCCGTTTTTTAGGTGGGCTTTATAATTTAAATCTGTTGGATAATTTAAGATGGCATTCAAGATATTACTTCCACGGACACTCTGTTGGAGGTACAAACCCATCACTGCTAGAAGCAATGGCATCTGGAGCCTTTATCATGGCCCACAATAATTTATTCAATAGAGATGTCTTGGGAGAAAATGCGTTTTATTTTGATGATGCACAAGGTGTAGCCAACATCATAGATGGAAAAACGGAAGTTGAATCAAAACGAACAGCATTTATACAAAACAACAAAACAAAAATTGACCAGGAATACAACTGGCAAAAAATTGCTGATGAATATGAAACCATGTTCAAACATTGCTTATCAGAAAAAAGAAAATAATTTTTAAAACAATCATATTATGTCATTCACACTACCTACACTTAATTACAGCTTAGACGCTTTAGAGCCACATATCGATGCTCGTACAATGGAGATTCACCATGGTAAACATCACCAGGCTTATGTTACTAACCTAAACAATGCTATTGCAGGAACTGACGCTGAAAATGCAAGTATCGAAGATATCTGCAAAAACATCAGCAAATATCCAATGCCAGTACGTAATAATGGCGGCGGACATTACAACCATTCTATGTTCTGGTCAATCTTATCACCTAACGGTGGTGGACAACCGAAAGGAACATTAGCTGAAGCAATCAACAAAGCATTTGGCAACTTCGAAGATTTTAAAACAAAATTCAATGCTGCAGCAACAACTCGTTTTGGTTCAGGATGGGCTTGGTTAATTAAAAATGCAAATGGCGAATTAGAAATTTGCAGCACGCCTAATCAAGATAATCCGTTAATGGATATTGCAGAGGTAAAAGGATTTCCAATCATTGGTTTAGATGTTTGGGAGCATGCTTATTACTTACACTACCAAAACCGTCGCCCTGACTACATCAACGCGTGGTGGAACGTAGTAAACTGGGACGAAGCAGAGAAAAGATTTACGATGTAATTTAAAACTAAAAGAGCGGCTTAATGGCCGCTCTTCTTTTTATTGTCTGATAATTCGAATATTCACTCGTTCTTTTGTTCCTTCATTTTCGAGAATACAGTTATACATTCCACATTTAAATTCGGCAATGTTAAATACATGCTTAAAGTCTTCTTTATCTACTAGTACTTTTTCTCTATACAATTCCTTCCCCGACATATCATTAATAAAGATGGTATAGTCGCCTTTATTAGCCGTTTCAATATTCAATTCACAATTACCCGTTGAAGGATTTGGGAACGCGCTTACCACGCAAGCATTATTTTTTCTGTTTAATGCAATGATGCCGCTCTTAGAAGTCGTTCCATCAAAATCTGTTTGCATTAATTGATAGTAAGAAATACCATTCGCAGGATGATTATCTTTTAAAGAATAGTTTAAAGGTATATTACTATTACCTGCCCCTTTTACTGTTCCAATATTTTCAAATGTAATTCCATCAAATGATCGTTGAACGGTAAAGTAGTCGTTGTTCTTTTCCGTTGCTGTTATCCACTCAAGCAAATTATACTTATCATGCAATGTTCCATTGAATGATAATAACTCAATAGGTAATGGTGATGATGTTTGTCCGATACTCATGACTCCTAATCCACTCATCGAAGTACGAGCCGCCAGAACTGTATTACTTCCAATCACACAATTACCATCTAACCCCCACGTAGTACCGTTATCAGTTGACTTTACAATTGTGGTTCCTGCATTGGCGCTTGTATTTGTTTGCCCTGTTGATGCGATTGTCATATTATAATTTCCAGTTGCTATAGCAGGTGTAGAAGTGAATGTCCAATACCCTGAATTAAACATCTGTAATAATCCATAATTTGCACCTCCACAATCATTGGATACAGGCCCCATTGGAGTTGCACCTGCCCACACATCAAAGCGTCCCATAATTGCAGTTGCATTGGTAGCATTTGTAAAACTCAGTGTTACTAATTCATATCCTTTTGATGTGTTTCCCAATGGGAATTCATATGAGGTAGCAGCTCCATCGATACTTCTTAAGAGATTACCCTGAACATACGAATTAGTATTACCACCGATAATTGCGGCAGACTGTTCCCCCTCAATAATTAACTGATTATTTCCTGTGCTTATTACACCACTTGTCAATAACAATGATCCCTGCTCATCTGCTTTTAAATCGGTTAACAGTGTTAATAATCCTGCTGATTTATTCATTACAACGTTTTGCAACTCTAATGAACCACTTCCCTGATGATAAGTTTGATTGCTCGACCCATTGAATTCAAGTGTTGAATTTAATGGAACAGTTAACGAGGATGATGTATTAGCAAAGTTGCCGGCTAATTTAATACGCTTACCATTCATATTAACGTTAGTTGCAATTGCATTAATTGTCATATTACCCGCTACATCTGCATCTTGTAAGAATGTTAAAGACCCACCAGTTTTGACTACTGAAAAGTGACCAAACTTGTTTACTCCTGTCATATTTCCGTCTACAGTTTGCACTGCTGCATTTTGAAATTGAATAGTACTAGTTGCAGGCATCACAAGCAATCCATTATTTACATAATTACCACAGATATTAAGTATACAATTTTGTCCTAATGTTAAACTTGCTCCAGCTTGTATTGTTAAATTATGACAATTGATTGTTGTGTTATCTGGAACAATTGGTTGCGATGATGGTCCTCCATAAATTAAAACATCTTTATTGCAATCAGGCATTGAACAATC
>JBDKGQ010000167.1:711-4382 GCA_039798145.1 Bacteroidota bacterium | reverse complement strand
ACCTTACCCACCCCTTGAGGTGTTCCAGTATAGATTAAGTCGCCCGTTTTTAATGTGATAAATCGAGATACAAATGCAATTACTTTATCAACCGAAAACACCATTTCTGATGTATTTGCCGATTGAACTTTTTGCCCGTTTAAGTTCATTGAAAAGCTCAAATCGGAGATCATTCCAACATCCGCCAGCGGCAAAAAAGAGCCGATAACAGCTGAACCATCAAACGCTTTTGCACGCTCCCAAGGCAATCCTTTGGCTTTTAACATCGATTGTAAATCGCGGGCCGTAAAGTCAATTCCCAAAGAAATCGAATCATAATAACGATGGGCAAATTTCTCATCGATATGCTTACCCGCCTTATTGATTTTAACCACTACTTCTGTTTCGTAATGAATGTCGTTAGAAAAGTCAGGAAGATAAAAATCCTGGTTATTGTTTAGCAAAGCTGTATCTGGCTTCAAAAAAATAACCGGCTCCTCCTCTACTGCATTATTCAATTCTTTGGCATGTGCTGCGTAATTTCTTCCAACGCAAATAATTTTCATACTACTTATTTTAATTCGTTATACTTTCTGATTCCTTTAATAAAGTAAGCCCACAAAATACTATGAGGGTAAATTGTCCCAGGACTATTCTCAGTATTCTGACTTCTTTTTAATTTACCTTTTATCAGACATCCATAAAATGCAAAATGAGCTTTAATAACTGCGACGGTATCTTTCAAATCACCTTGAAGCAAAAACTTGATTCCTGCCACACCATCCAACATTAAACGAATAGCAATAACTGAAAAAAGTTTAGACGTTGGTAAATTCTTGTACAACATCATTAAGTTATTTCGAAAATTGTAAAATGTCTTTCGAGGATTATTCTTCGGAAGTGTACCACCTCCAACATGATAAACCTCTGCACTTGGAACCACCATCACTTTTTGTCCAAGAAGTTGAGCACGCCAACACAGATCAATCTCCTCCATATGTGCAAAGAAGTTTTCATCTAATCCTCCAAGTTGATGGTATAAGTCTGCTCGAATAAACATACAGGCACCTGTTGCCCAAAACACTTCGAGGTTGTTGTTATATTGGCCTTTATCTTCTTCCAGATGATTAAACAAACGTCCTCTG
Organism: Bacteroidota bacterium; assembly: GCA_039798145.1. Classification (GTDB taxonomy): domain Bacteria; phylum Bacteroidota; class Bacteroidia; order AKYH767-A; family OLB10; genus CAINEC01. The sequence goes on along the minus strand of JBDKGQ010000167.1, from coordinate 3,258 downwards.
CAAAAAGGATATCCCATCGAATCGATAAAACCTCCGCTGGCACCTGCATATTCAAAATGCGAAGGTTGATGAAAGGCTTTTATTTTCGGTTGACAAATTCCTACGGATTTATTTTCGTCCATCAATTCAATAATCGGATGAATCCACCCTGCCGTAACTTCTACATCTGAGTTTAGCAAAACAAAATACTCAGCATCGATTTGCTTTAGTGCTTTATTATAACCACCCGTAAATCCGTAATTTTTATCTAGCTGAATAATTATAACTGCATTGCCTAATGATTCTAAATAAGCAATTGAATTATCCGTTGAAGCATTATCAGCAACAATTACGGTAGCATCTTGACTATGCTGAATAACACCCGGTAGGAATTGCTTTAAAAAACCTTCTCCATTCCAGTTTAAAATTACGACGGCCGTTTTAATTGATGGCATTGAAGGATATGCTTAACGAGGATTTTGGAATAACTGATCTGACTGATTTTGATAATTATTATTCGGATTCACCTTGTCAAAATCATTTAGCGTTTCAGTGCGCTTACGCAATTCAACTTTCCAGTTAATATTTATCACTTCACCTTTTGCATCAGAGTGCAATAATTCGAAATCGTTAGAAGCAAGTTGTTTACAATAAAACACAAACTTACGGTCAGCCATATCCTTTAATCTATAGTACTGCCATATTTCATAAGGATAAGATGCTGGCTCATTATATTGTTTTGAAATCTGGTTGGGAGCTCCATACATTAAAAACACTCTTCCTCTTTCGGTATTATAACCTTTCTTATTTCCTGCAGAAAACTCATTATTTACAATATCAACCTGTTTTTTATATTCCATCCAAGCTAAGAATGGATTTGAAGGATTACGCTTTACCCAAAAATCGTAGATAAACTGTTGCAACTGTCGGATATCAGAAGCCAACAATCTGTTTTCAGCAAAGTTATTCTCGGCAGTTGATGCAATAGGCCAAAGACATTTGATGTATTCGTAAAGTGAATCTCTATTATTGATTGATGCGACAAAAGTCCCTTCAATAGATTTGAATGAACTATCTGAAGATATAACAGGTACATGACTACGTTGAAAAAACAAGGAACGACTAGCAAGCACTTCATTATTTCTATTTCTAACTTCCAGCATCAAATCGTAGTTACCAGAATTTAAGTCAGTAATATCTAAGTCAGACATAATCACATTAACTGGACGAGCAGTCTGGCGATAAATCTTTGAATAACTATCGAGCACCTGATGTGACTCATGCGTCTCTACGCGATAGCTTAACAAATAAGCGTCATTATTAAGCACAGCCGATGTATTATATACTTCCGCATAGAACTTTAAAGAATTTTGATTCTTATCGAAGAAATTACTTACCTGCGGATAAAGATCAAATCCGTTTTTATTCAGCTTAGATGGATTCGTATTAGCGATGTATTCCGTTAACAATTCAATATCCGAAAATGCCACAATAGCAGGATAGTAATCCACTTTTAATTTATCCTTTAAAACATATGGCTTTGCTGTTGGATTGTTTTTATCTCTGATAGTAAGCTCGATAATATAATTACCATTTGCTAATGACACGCGTTGCTGATCGGTAAAATCAAAAACGAGTCGGTTAGTATCATCCGTTTCAGGACTTAACAGATTGTATTTATTAAATGCCTTGATTGAATCACCAAGATAAAACACTTGAGTAACTTCTATCGAGGCTACAAATTTTCCCGAGGCTGCTTTTGTAAAATGACAAGACTGACCTGTTACCTCTAAGTAGGTTTCTACATAAGGTCCGTTTTCTGGTGAATAGAATGAACACCATGAAAACTTGGCTTGCAATGCTTTTCCAAAAGAAGCATTAGAAACAAGGAATAAAACGAATAAAAATAATAAACGACGCATAGCTAAATATTGTGCGTTAAAATTAGGGAATTTAAACGGATTATCATTCTAAGATAATTCATAAGTAACGCTTTAATTACAAAACACAACCATAGATTATTTATCTATCTTTGACCACCTTACAAAGCACCTCCTTTTCTATAAATCGTTAAGGCTTTAGTCAATAAATCATTATCAACACAAATTATGAAGTCTCTAAAAGGATTATTAACATTAATTGCAATTATCACTTCAATTAATGTAGGAAAAGCACAAACAGCCACTGCCATTAAATCGAGTAATGAAATAAAACTAGCAACCGGAGAGTATGTGACTCAGGTTTTAGGTGGTGACAATGAAGGCTTTTATGTATTATCTACTAACCAGGGAATGGGGAGCAGCATGACTAAAAAGTTTACCATTCAAAAAATAGATAATACAACATTAAGTAAATTATGGGCAAAAGACTTTTCTTTAAATGTTTCTTCGGAACCTGTTGAAGGGATTTACTTTTTAAACAATAAAATCGTAGTGTTTTATTCCACTTGGGAAAAATCTGACAAGACAAAAACACTGAATATTAAAACCCTTTCATCTAAAGGCGAAATAACCGATTCTCCAAATAAAGAAGTTCGAATTAAAACTGGCATGTTCGATTTTGCAAATC
>JBDKGQ010000167.1:0-705 GCA_039798145.1 Bacteroidota bacterium | reverse complement strand
CAATTTTTATTTTTCTTTTTCTCCGGATAGTTCTAAAATTCTTGTGACCAACAAATTTCAAGATAAGAAGAAACCAGAAGAAGTAACAATTGCTGTTTTAAACGCAAGTGATTTCAAAAAAACGAATGAAAAAACAATCCCTAATAAGTACAACAACGTAGCAACATTATCTTACAATTATCAGATAGATAACAATGGCAATATTTATTACTTATATTCTTATCAAGTTAGTGAACTAAATATAAATACTAATTTCTGTACGATTAAGTCATCTGAAATCGAACCTAGAATTTTACCTATCACCTTATCGAATCAATGTATTACAAACGCTGCATTATTCTTCCGAATTAAAGAATACAATTTATCGAATGCAGGTAAAGAATATATTGAGAATGCAAATGAGATTTCGTATCAAGTACAACCCGATAATAAAATCATTTTAGCAGGTTTATTTAGAGATTTCAAACAAAAGAAATGTGGATTTTTCACCAACACGATTGATGCAAATACATTAAAATCACTAAGTCAAAAAGAGCAATATTTTTCAGATGCATTAAGCGAACAAATTAAATCGAATGAAAAAGGTAAAAGTCCTATCGAATGTGATTTTGGATTCAACTCAATTAATCGTGTTGGCAACTCATTGATGTTTTTCTATGATGTTTTTAAAGTTGTTGGATATAGTCCTGAGATGTCTATTTTATC
>JBDKGQ010000166.1:0-3672 GCA_039798145.1 Bacteroidota bacterium | reverse complement strand
AATCTGGCAACATCTTTAGGAAGTACGTTAGTAGGTTCTATGTATATTTTAGATGAGCCTAGTATCGGATTGCATTCACGTGATACAGAACGCTTGATTGGTGTTTTGAAATCGTTAAAGCAGATAGGCAATACCGTTATAGTGGTTGAACATGATGAAGAGATTATGCGTGCTGCTGATCAACTAATTGATATTGGTCCGATGGCCGGTGTGCATGGTGGTCAGTTAGTTTTTCAAGGTGATGCTGCTGCGTTGATGAAAGAGGAGAATAGTTTAACAGCAAAATATCTTACAGGTAAAGAAGTTATTCCTGTTCCTCTTCAAAGAAGAAAGTGGAAGAAGTATGTTGAGATAAAAGGCGCTCGTGAAAACAATCTGAAGAATGTGCATGTGAAGTTTCCGATGGGAGTGTTGACAGCAGTAACTGGAGTGAGCGGTTCTGGAAAAACTTCATTGGTAAAGAAAATATTATTCCCTGCCATTAAAAAAATCATTGGTGGTTTCTCTGAAGCGACGGGTAACTTCGATCGTATGGATGGTAACTATCAGGATTTCAAAGATGCAGAAATGGTCGATCAGAATCCGATAGGTAAATCATCAAGATCGAATCCTGTTACTTATGTGAAGGCCTTTGATGAAATCAGAAGTTTGTATGCGGACTTACCGTTATCGCGTCAGCGTGGATTAAAACCATCTCATTTCTCATTTAATGTTGAAGGTGGACGATGCGAGTTTTGCCATGGTGATGGAATTATTACGGTGGAGATGCAGTTCATGGCTGATATTCATTTGAAATGTGACCATTGCAATGGACAACGATTTAAAGATGAAATCTTAGCGGTAGAATATCGAGGCAAGAATATTTTTAACATCCTTGAAATGACCGTTGATGAAGCGCTCGAATTCTTCGTTGAAACACAAGGACCTGAAAAGTATCGTGGATTGCATCAGAAAATTACGAATAAAATTCAGCCTCTTGCTGATGTAGGTTTAGGTTATATCGGATTAGGACAAGCATCAAGTACCTTGAGTGGTGGAGAGGCACAACGTATTAAGTTAGCTTCATATTTAAGTAAAGGAAATCAAGCAACGAATACTCTTTTTGTATTTGATGAACCAACTACGGGATTGCATTTTCATGATATTCGTAAATTATTAGATGCATTTAATGCGCTCGTGCGAAATGGTAATACGCTCATTGTGATTGAGCATAACATGGAGATAATTAAATCAGCTGATTGGATAATCGATCTTGGTCCTGAAGGCGGAAACGGAGGTGGAGAAGTAATTTTTGAAGGCGTTCCGGAAGATTTAATCAAAGAGAAAAAATCAGTTACTGGATTATATCTTAAATCAAAATTTAACCCATAAGTTATGAATACACTATTTCTTTCGATGGTTTTAATAATTACCATCTCGTTTGTATTGGAGCAAGTGATGCAATACTTGAATGGTAAATCGTGGACAGGTAATGTGCCTGATAAATTGAAAGACCTTTATAACGGAGAGGAATATACGAAAGCACAGAGTTATGATTTCGAAAAGAAGAAATTAAGTCGATTAGGTTCAATTATAGGTTTTGTAATAACCATGTTTATTTTGTTTAGCGGCGGCTTCGGTTGGTTGTATGAATTCACTGGACGTTATACCAATGATTTAATCCTGCATACCTTGTTGTTTTTTGCAGCTTATGGCTTAGTGATGGATATCATCAATACACCGCTTTCATTGTATGCCATTTTTGTGATTGAAGAGAAGTATGGTTTTAATAGAACAACTGTTAAGACATTTATCATGGATAAGCTAAAAGGATATTTGCTTGGTGGATTGATAGGTGGTAGTTTGTTGAGCATGTTCGTGATGTTTTATCAGGTAGCAGGAACCAATTTTTGGTGGATAGCGTGGTTGTCAATCAGTGGATTTACATTATTGTTAAGTATGTTTTATGCTTCAGTGATTTTACCTTTGTTCAATAAACTAACTCCACTTCCCGAAGGAGAATTAAGAACTGCTTTAGTTGATTATTGTAATAAAGTAAAATTCCCTGTTTCTGATTTATTTGTAATGGATGGCAGCAAACGATCTGCAAAGGCAAATGCGTTTTTCTCAGGCTTAGGTCCTAAGAAGAAAATTGTTTTGTTTGATACGCTAATTGAAAAACATACCGTTGATGAATTAGTAGCTGTAATGGCGCATGAGGTCGGACATTATAAGCGCAAGCATACGTATAAGATGACAATCATTTCTATTCTACAAACCGGATTAATGATGTTTTTATTAGGACAGTTTATTAATAATCCTGCTTTGTCAAATGCCTTAGGTGCACCTGCTGCAGTACTTGCATTAGGCATGATTGGATTTTTTATGTTGTATAGTCCTGTTTCAATTTTACTAAGCACCGTAACAAATTCTTTGTCGCGCAAACATGAATATGAAGCAGATGCTTATGCGAAAGAAACATTTGGTGCTACACCGCTAATGGAAGCATTGAAAAAATTATCGAAGGATAACTTAACGAACTTAACGCCGCATCCAGCTTACGTGTTTTTGTATTATTCGCATCCAACTTTACTCCAACGAATCAATAGCCTGGAAAAGTAAATCGTTCCAACGAATATTCAGGATTGATTTTTTGTTCGTTTAAAAGTAAGTCGTGCATTTCTTTGGCAAGGGTAGGAGCTGCACTAACTCCTTTTGAACCTAATCCATTGAACAGAAAATGATTTTTTTCTAGAGGATGTTCTCCCATCAGTGGTCGACGATCTTTGGTAGAAGGACGGATGCCTGCTCGTTGTCCTGATACTTCAAAGGATGCATCTAACAGTGATGCCAAGCCGTTAATTAACTTTTCACGGGCTTCTGATGTTATTTCATAGCTAGTGTCATTCCATGCGTAAGTAGCGCCAAAGCGATATTCATTATTTTCAATCGGAATAATTTTAAAAGTATTGTGATAAATAAATTCTTTCCATAGATCAGCATCCGAAGTAAAAACGATTTCTTCTCCTTTCGCGGGATTAAATGGAAGGTAGCTCCACGATTTACTTTGAGCGCTAAAATATCCTCTACAATCAATTAATTTGTCAAAAGTGATATCATCATGTGTAAAGACATCATTTCTTTTTTCTAATGAATGATAATCGATAGTTGATTCTTGAAATGCATTCTGGCTATTCAACCATTTTTTCATTTCACTCTTAAATGTCGTTGCGTTTAGCCAGCCTGTCATTTTTAACTCAAGTGCTCCAAGTGGTGCTCTTAGTGTTTTCGGTAATTCGTCAGCGTGAAAGTCTTTTCCAATAAATTCTCCAATACCACTGGTTACACTTCGATTCATCCAGTCGTTACGATTACCATGATCATGATAAATTTCAAGAATAGGAGTGTCGTAAAAAAAACGAGTATTTAATTCTTTTTCTATTTCGCGATAGAGCTTTACTGCATTCGGAATAAACTCATCTGCTCTCCATGATTTTACAATTCTTCTGCCTGTAACGGGATGCATTAACCCCGATGCAACAGACGTTGCGCTTGGTAGCGATGAATCTTCAACTACTAATACTTTACGATTAGACTTGATTAGATACCACGCCAATATACTTCCAGCGAGACCTTGTCCTGCAATTACAAATTCAAAATGATTTTGAGTACTCACTAATTGAATTATGGTCG
>JBDKGQ010000165.1:0-3707 GCA_039798145.1 Bacteroidota bacterium | reverse complement strand
ATGCTCATTAATCCAAAAAAATGTGTTATCATTTAAACTTCTCTTCAAGAGTATAAAATATTTAATAATACTAAATTTGCAAACGAAATGACCAACGAAGAAGTAGAAAAAATAATCAACAAAGTATTCCCAGGATTAACCTTATACTATCGTGATGCGGATTTATCGAAGGAAATAATTTCCAATTATCAATCGCGACAAATTATAATGGAACCAGCATTTGTTGATTGCTCGTATATGGGAGGATTCCCGACAGGAAATACGCGTTATTTAATTGCGAGTAATAAAGCCGCTGATTTAGGTCGTGTGCAACCAGAAGTTGCTAAATATGGAATGATGGTATTAAATGCAGGTTCGTTTTTTAAAGTATTAGACATCTACGAAATTGACGGCTATACGCAGGTGTTACTCTTGCATATTCCTTCGCAGGCGGTCGACTTTTTCAAGATCACGAATTCGAACTTAGAACAAACAGTGATTGATAAATGTCGCGCGCTATTTGAAAAGCGAATGACAGATGAAATAATTCCAGGGCTCAACGAAGAGGGTTGGAAGCAACGAGTTGATTTTCCGTTGGGAATGAGTAAAGAAGGGAAATTGTATTTTCAGGAATAATTAATTCACGTAATTAATCGTGAATCGTGTTGCCTGCTCTTTATTATCAGCAGTAGCAAATAATTTATCGCGTTGCAATTGAACGAACTTACCATTAATGGCTTTCAGTAATATTGTGTTTGCGTCTAATTGAATAAATGTAAATGTCTCCCAATCGGAAGCTGTTTCACGATTAGCCATTAATTGTTTGTTACCATCTATTTCTGCAGAAATAAATTTATTGGTATACGCTAAAAGTGAAATCGTGTTTTTTGAATGCCATACTAAAGTGAAGGTCTCCCACCCTTGTGCATTGTCTTTTGTTGCGACTAATTCCTTAGTTTGTTCTGCGCAAACGTATTTGCCATTATCTGCTTTTATATTGATGCTTTTCTCTATTGGTAATGATAAATCGGCTTCAAACGGATTCGTCAACATTTTATGTGCTTCTGTTTCTAAAATAATATTGACAGACAAATCTGGTTTTTCTTTAACCAATAGATCTTCGCGCATTCTATACTTCCATTCATCATGAATAAAAACACATTCGTGAAAAGATTCTTCAAAATATTTCATCATTAACATGGTGAATGAGTCACGAATAAAGAAACACTTTCGCTTTGATTGTCGGTCGTTGATACGCACTACCTGAAAATCCCAATCTGCTATTTGAGCTGGTCGTTTGTAATCACGCAACGGACCATCGTAGGCACCGCTATCACCTTTGCGTTTTAATGCCAAGAATTTTTCTGGGAATTTATCCTCCACATTTAAAATCTTCGCTTGTGAACCCAAGCGTGATTCATACTCACGAGTAAAGTCGTTGATATTGGCAATGTATAAATCAGAATAATCTTTCCTGATATAATTAGCGATTGCCTCATAACCGTAATAAGCACCTAAGTCATTCCAGTGATCGTCTGTTCGCTGATATAATTCTACTCCATCCTTTTTATGTGTAAGAATATTCGAACGTACATCAACGATATTAATGTATGGTGGATTGTTCAATGACATTAACTGATCGTATCGAGTTTTTTGAGAAACCTTTACCACTTGATAAGGAAGGAACTCGGGATACACATTCATTTTGTTCGGAACGATTGCCACGTAATATTTCATTCCACGTAGTGCCGCCCATTTTGTACGCTTCTCTAAATCAGTTTTAATTTTTTGTAGTTCTTCAGCAGTAAACAAATTTGCACCTTTATAATTAGCTGTCGATTTCGTTTCATAAAACCAATCATTATTTCCGATAATAACTTCAGAAGGAACAGCAGAAGATTTTAAATTGAAATATTCGAAGCGATCTAAAAAACGAATGAGTGAATTTCTAAATCCGAAGTTATCGGCATAATAAGTATCGTAAGCCTTAAAGAATTTTTCTAGTTCGTTCTTATGGTATTCTGGTCGGGAAGCTTTCTCGCGATTTTCATTGGCAGGTATTTCAGCAACTAAATCCAGATTGCTATTGATAAATGGCAATAGAATCATGACTGAGAAAATCACGATAACCAATTTATTTATCCATGTTTTTTTCGCCTCCATCAGAATCTGAAATAAATAAATGGATTATACGTATTCGCTGCAAGATAAGCTAGCGCGAAGAAGAATAATACTGCTGCAAACATGAATTTTGCTAAGTAGAATCGATATTCTAATACAGGCTGTAATGTAAACTTCGAAATAACTTTATCACTAACGGCTCTGAATATCCTAAAAGAATAAAGAACAGCAATTACCAATAAAATAATCACTTTCGGATTGATAAATTCAATTGCAAATACACTGCTTACGGTTCCATTTGAAATACCAAACATTCGTCCGATAAAAATCCATGCTTCAGAAATTTGCTCTGCTCTGAAAAACACCCATCCAATCATCACAACAAAAAGAGTATAAACAACTCTTAGCGGTGAAGGCATTTTGCTGATTATTTTATCAAGACCTACTCTTTCCAGCAATAAAAATAATCCGTGATACATTCCCCAGACGATGAATGTCCAGTTAGCACCATGCCAGAATCCTGTACAGAAAAACACGATTAATAAATTACGTAAAGTTTTTGCTTCAGAGCCTTTATTACCTCCTAACGGGATGTATAGAAAATCTCTGAACCAGGTTGATAGCGAAATATGCCAACGTCGCCAGAATTCTTTAATGGATTGTGATGAATAAGGATAATTGAAATTCTCCGGAAAATCGAAGCCAAATATTTTTGCTAATCCGATTGCCATATCCGAGTAACCAGAAAAATCAAAATAAATCTGAATCGTATAACTGATAATTCCCAACCATGCAGCACCCGTAGAGAGCGAATCAGCAGGATTATTAAAAATACCATCCGCAATATAGGCAAACGTATTCGCAATGATTACTTTTTTCGCTAATCCGAAAATAAATCGTTGTATTCCGAATGCAGCTTTATCAATGCTCATTGTACGATTAGCAAACTGTGTTGCTACATCATAATAACGTACTATCGGACCTGCAATTAATTGCGGAAAGAAGGAAATGTATAAAGCCAAGTCGAGAAAATTCTTTTGTACATCTACTTTTCTTCTGTAAACATCAATCACATAAGAGAGAGCGTGAAACGTAAAAAATGAAATACCAATTGGTAATCCAACGGGTGTGTATTCAATTGGCGTTGCTTTAAACAGATTAATATTATCAATGAAAAAATTAAAGTACTTGTAATATCCAAGTAATGAAAGATTGATAATCACAGCAAGTGAGAGAATCAATTTATCATTTGTATCTCGGTATTTATGAATCAGTAATCCGAAGATGTAGTTTATTAAAATAGAAAAAATGAAAATGGGTGTTTGCGATAAACTTCCCCAAGCATAAAAAATCAAACTGGCAATTAATAAAATGCTGTTATGAAATTGTTTTTTTCCAATGCCTATTAAAAATAAGACAATTGGCAAAAAAGCAAAAATGAAAATGGGGGAACTAAACAGCATTCAATAATCTTCAATGATTGATTAGGTAAAAGTATAAAATAATGGATAAAAAAAGTCCCGAGCTTTTACACTCAGGACTGGGTTGGTTTATGGTTAGATTGTATTTTTTATCCGCTGCAGCTAATGCATCCTTCTGGATTGTCT
>JBDKGQ010000164.1:0-3734 GCA_039798145.1 Bacteroidota bacterium | reverse complement strand
AAAACGATTGATAAAGGTTTTACATAAAGAAAAAGCCCACCGCGGTGGACTTTCCTAATATTATGATTGTTTGAATTCTTTTTGAGTGACGAAATAATCATTTAGCGGATCCAAGACAAAATCAATCCAGCCATTTCCACTTCTGTCGGCAATATCCTGTGAAGGGAAATCCGTATGAATAAGCACCAAAACAGTTCCTGCTGAATGCTCTTTCACTTTAATTGTTACTTGCGATGGTTTGGTATTCTTGCTCCATTCTACAGGTTTCCAGCTAAAGCCCAATTCTTGCCCAGGCATATAAGCAGTAACTTGTCCTTCTACATCGCCATCAAACCACTCGAAATGTCCTCCAACATTATTTTCCACTACGCTGATTCCACCACCCCAAGCAGCAATAATTCCTGAATCTGTCAATGCTTCAAAAACTTCTTTTGGAGAAGCATAAACAATATAAGTAGTCTTAAATGTAAAACTATCGGCCATGACTATACGAATTTATTTTATAAATGAAATTTGATTTGTGTATTGTTGATTATCGAAGTAACATCTTAAAAGATAAATACCATTCAGGTCGTTATTATTTACAGATAACTGATGTTCTCCAGCTGTTAAGTTCTGATCAACAATATTTTTTATCAATCTTCCTGTTACATCATATAAATCAATTTTTACATTTTGATTTTTTGGTAAATCAAATTTGATATTAGCAACATCAGATGCAGGATTAGGGAATACACTAAATGAATATGCACTTTCTAAATCATCATTGATTCCTGTATAATTTCCAGAGATATTGATATCGTCGATGTAAATATTATTTCCTAAATAATTCACGTATTCAAAGCGAGCTCTCACACTTGGCTTATTTGTAAATGTGCTTGATGAAAGACTGATTACTTCTGTTCTCCATTGTGTTGAGTTAGGAACAAACGGACTTGTCTGTGCATTTGCTGTTGCCAATGCTGAACCTCTCTTTAAGTAACGTTGTGACCATGTATCGCCGCAGTTAGTACTAAAATATACATGTAACTCGGAGGTGTCTGACATACTTCGAGAAGCAAAGGCCACTTTAAAACTAAACTGCACTTGATTGTAGTTAGTGAAATTGTAAATAGGAGTTAATAACTCATCAACGCTTCCAGATGAATTACCTGTCATATTATCTACACGAGCAGATTTGACTCCTGTTCCTGCAGCTAATGATGTAATCGCCCAAGTATTATTATTATTCTGGTTAATGATTTCCCAATCGCTACCTGCAAAAGTTAATGATTCAAATCCTTCTGAAAACGGTATAAGCGCTGTTCCTGGATTTGGTAATACATTCACGTGAGCAATGCGCACAAGAGAATCTGTACCTAAACTATTTGTAACAACTAGTTTCACATCGTAAACACCCGGTGTATTATAAAATATCGCAGGCGCAGCTGATGTATCTGTTGATGGCGTTCCACCAGGGAAATACCAAACACGACTAGTTACATCGCCATTCCATGACTTATCATTAAACGTAATAGTATTTCCAACGCAGATATAATTTTTCTCAATAGCAAAATCTGCTACAGGTGAACAAGGTGCAACAACGTGTCCGGGTTCAGTTCCCGTTGCTAACCAATTAGCCATCGTACTTAAGTTATCTCGTCCTCCTGGTGAAGATTGAAGGGCTACATGCATCGCATCTTTTTGTCCTTCAGTAAACATCTTATGACAACTCGCGTAATCCATGTAGTTTTGAACGTTGTCAATTTGCCCACAGGTATTTTGCGCAGTGTTACATGTGAAGTTCGCAACTCCAACAGTATTTGGTGTATCACCAATGCCATCATCAATTCCGCAATTACTTGCTAAGCCTGGAGTATTACTTGAACCCCATGTATGCGGCAGGTTTAACCAATGTCCTACTTCATGTGATAATGAACGCTCCGTATAATTTGAGTTATTAGATGTTCCGAAACTTCCTGTATAATCATGACGCATGACAATTCCATCAATGTTTGAACTGATACCAGGATAATAAGCATAGCCTGCAGCACCACTGGCAATATTTTTAACTACCCAAATATTCAAATACTTGTCGCAAGGCCAGTCGACTAATGATTTCACATTATCATTTGCAGCATTCGTGAACTCTGTATACGTTCTTGTAATTCCATCGGTACAATTACCATCAGGATCAATGTTAGCTAATTCAAATCCGATTTCACAATTTGCGAAAATGGATTGGAACAACGGAATAACATCACCTGTATCAGGATTTAATTTTTGAAATGATAAATTCAAACTATTAACTGCATCTTGTATTTGCGCTTTGCTGATATTCTCAGGACCATAAGTATGCATCACATGAAATACAACAGGTATTTTATAGGTCACAACTCCTGTTGGTGAAACTACTTTTGTACCTGGAAGTTTTCGTGATCCTGAAAGCGGAATTCCAGCTCTTCTAAGTGCTGCATCCGGATCAGCTTTAATAGCTTCTTTCCACATTTCTTCGGTAGCGCATGACCGATAGACATTGTTTTGCGCATTCCCAACAAAAGCAGTAATCAGAATTGCAAATAAGGGCAGTAATACTTTTCTCATAGTTTTATGTATCTAAATAAATCCCCCGTAGTAAATAACCACGAGGGATTCTAAACGTTTATCGATTTAATTATTTAATTATTGCTTTTTTAGTAATCGAATTATTTCCGAATGTAAGTCGCACAAGATAAACACCACTTGCCAATTCGTTATTCATTGTATATTGATGATCTCCTTCCGGTAAAAAGTCGCTGAATGTAGAAACTACTCTTCCTTCAATATCCGTCACATCAATTTGAACATCACCAGCCGCTGCCATTGTGAAATCAACGTAAGTAATTCCTTTAGATGGGTTAGGATAAATATTCATATCTGCAGAAGCTGCATTTATTTCATTCACGCCCGATACTGTTCCATTTAAATTGATGTTATCGATGTAAATATTATTTGATGATTCATGTGTAAACTCAAAACGGAAACGAACATTCGCTTTATTGTTGATCGTATTTCCAAAGGTTACTGTTTCAGTTCTCCACTGTGATGCATTCGGGATGAAATTACCAGCTAAAAACGCTGTTGTAGTTTGTAATGGAATTCCCTGACGTGTGTAACGAACTGTCCATGTTTGACCACAGTTAAATGAATAAGCTACCGAAAGTTTATCAGTTGTTGTATCACGTAATGCACATGCTAAATCAAACGTCATACTTGCATTCGTTACGCCTGTTAAATTAAATGCAGGTGTAACAAATTCATCCGGACCTTTATCATTCGCTTGATAACCTGTACTTACGTTTAAGAAGTTATAGATGTAAAGTGATTTAGTTCCTTGAGATGCCGCTAATGAAGTAGTTGTCCATGTATTTCCACCATTTGCATTGTATGCGTAATAATCATTAAACGGCCATGTTCCATTTTCAAATCCTTCGTTATAAGGAATCAGGTTAGAAACGCTTGAAGGATTTACAATTACTTTTCCTGGAATCGTTTTAGAGTTACTTCCTGTTGCATTGTTAACTGTCAATGTAACATCGTATACACCGGGCGTAGTATACATTACCATTGGATTAGCAGCAGTATCAGTAGCAGGAGTACCTCCGTTAAATGTCCACGTGCGTGAAGTCACATCTCCACCCCATGAAGCATCATTAAACTGAACGCTTCCCCCTTCACAAATCAAAATTGGCTTAGGAATAAAATCAGCAACAGGA
>JBDKGQ010000163.1:0-5259 GCA_039798145.1 Bacteroidota bacterium | reverse complement strand
TATACCTTTGCAAGTATAATTTTACTTTATGAAAATCTCCAAGAATTGGCTGTCTAACCATATCGATTCAAATTTAAGTCATGATGAAATTTCAACCCTACTTACTGGCTGTGGTTTAGAAGTAGAGCATTTAGAAGAATGGGAAAGTCTTAAAGGCGGACTTCAAAACGTTGTTGTAGGTCACGTATTAACTTGTGAGAAGCATCCGAATGCAGATAAATTAAGTCTTACGCTAGTTGATGTAGGAGATGGTGATCCGAAGAAAATTGTTTGTGGTGCGCCTAATGTAGCTGCTGGTCAGAAGGTGATTGTTGCATTGCAAGGTGCAGTATTATATCCTGCTTCTGGTGAGGCTTTCGAAATAAAAAAATCAAAAATCAGAGGAGAAGAATCGAATGGAATGTTATGCGCAGAAGATGAAATTGGGTTAGGTACATCTCACGCCGGAATAATGGTTCTACCAGATGAAACTCCTGTTGGCTTGTCGGCTGCTGAATATTTTCAAATTGAAAAAGATGTAGTTTTTGAAATTGGATTAACACCTAACCGTGCTGACGCCGCATCGCATTATGGTGTTGCGCGTGATCTTGCAGCGTTAACAAACATTAAAAATTTAAATGTTGTTCAAACACCCAACGTTAATGTATCCAATCAAACTGGGCCCATCGGTGTTCAGATTGAAGATGCTAATGATTGTCCGAGATATTCGGGAGTTTATATTTCAAATATTACAGTTGGTAAATCACCTCAATGGTTAATAAATAAATTAAGTGCGATTGGTGTTCGTTCTATCAATAACATAGTAGATATCACCAATTATATCTTGCATGATTTAGGACAGCCCTTGCATGCGTTTGATGCTAATAAAATTCAAAGCAATACCATCATCGTTAAGCGTTCTAATAAAGGAGATAAGTTCATTACACTTGATGATGCTGAGCGTGAGTTGAATGGTGCTGAGCTGATGATTGCAGATATGAATGGTGGTTTATGTATGGCGGGTGTTTTTGGAGGAAAAACATCGGGAGTTACAGAAGGTACAACATCCATCTTTTTAGAGAGCGCATATTTTAATCCGGTAGTAGTTCGAAAGGCTTCTCGATATCATGGAATTCATACTGATTCTTCGTTCCGCTTTGAGCGTGGGACGGATCCAGAGATGACAATCAATGCTATGATGAAAGCAGCTAAAATGATTGAAGAATTAGCTGGAGGTAAAATTGCTGAAACAATCATCGACGTATATCCGCAACCGATAGAGTGGAAAAAAATCGATTTGAATTATCAATATGTTGATACTTTAATCGGCAATCAACTTGAACGCGATTTAATAAAGAAAATAATTACCGACTTAGGAATCAAAGTTGATAATGAAAATGAGGATGGATTGTCATTATTGGTTCCGCCATTTAAAGTAGATGTGACGAGAGCAGCCGATGTAGTGGAGGAAATAATTCGCATTTATGGTTATAATGCTATTGAGCTTCCTGGTAAGATTTCAATGACGGTAACAAGCTCAATAAAGCCAGATGTAGAACGAGTAGTTGCTAAAATCGCGAACACCATAATTGGTAAGGGGTATTTCGAAATTCTGAATAATAGCCTGACGAAAAAAGATACGGCGCAACTCATTTCAATGAATGAAGGTGATGAAGTGGTAGAAGTATTAAATCCGTTGAGTAATGACTTAGGTGTTTTAAGAAATTCGATGTTGTTGCCAGGGTTAGAGTCTATTGCATACAACTTAAACAGAAAGCAAAAAGAAATACGCTTGTTTGAAACTGGTAAAGTATATTCTGTGAATAACGGACTGTACACAGAAAAAAATAAGATTGCAATTTGGATAAGTGGAGAGTTGAACAAGGAGCATTGGCAAAAAACGGTTAACACAGTTGATATTTATTCTATGAAATCGCTTGTTCAAAGTATTTTTCATGCTTTAGGAATTGAGAATTACAAATTAAATATTGAACAAAAGTCGAGTACTGTTTTTGGTAATACAATCGACTTAATGCTTAAGAAACGTGTGATGGCGACTATTGGAGAGGTGAATAAAAAGACTTTGAAGCAATTTGATATTAATCAGCCGGTATTTTATGCTGAGCTTGATGTTGAAACGATTATGCGAGCAGTTTCGCCGTCAGATATCAACGCGGTGGAGCCTCCAAAATATCCGGAAGTGCGTAGAGATTTATCGATGGTGCTAGATAAGAATGTGAATTATTTAGAGGTAGAAGAAATAGCTTTTAACTCAGTAAAGGGCATACTTCGCGAAGTGAATTTATTTGATGTTTACGAAGGAGATAAGATAGAAGCTGGTAAGAAATCATATGCGTTAAGTTTTATACTTCGTGATGACGAAGCAACTTTACAAGACAAGCAAATAGATACGGCTATTGATAAATTGATGAAGCAGTTAGAAACTCGATTAGGTGCTGTTATCAGAACGCAGTAAATCATTTAGAAAAATTCCTTATCTTGCATTGGATAATAAGCGATTTAGTGAGAATAAAAAACTGCCTTATAAAACTTATTGTTGCATTTGCATTCCTTTTGGTTAATGTAAGTGCTGCTAATGCACAAGGTGATCCTTATGTAGATGCAGGTGTTGATACATCTGTTACATGTGCCAATCCATGCATTGATTTAATAGGTAGTTATTTTTATACAGGACAAACCACTACCTATTTACCTATTCCAATTTCATATACTCCATATCCATTTAATGTTGGTACTGCGATTTTAGTAAACATTGATGATTCATGGTCGAACTCAATCCCACTGCCATTTAACTTTTGTTTTTTTGGAATTAATTATAACAAAGTCGTAATTGGTTCGAATGGCTTATTGTCTTTCAATAATTCGTATGCGGGTGGAGGGCCGGGTACTTGTCCGTATAGCTTAGTTGGTGTTAATCCACTTCCAAATGCCAATCTGCCTTTGAATTCTATCATGGGTGTATTTGAAGACATTGATCCTACTAATTTAGGTGATATTTATTGGCAAGTTACAGGTTCCTATCCAAGTAGAAAATTAGTTGTGTCATTTTATGAGATTCCTTATTACGGAGATCCTAATAGTGTATCAACAGGCTCATGTAGTAATCCGCTATTTCTGACTGCTCAAATAGTATTATATGAAACAACCAATGCGATTGATGTTTACATAAAAAACAAACCAGTTTGTACGGGTTGGAATAATGGACTTGCGATTCAAGGAATTCAAAATGCAAATGCAACGGTAGCTTATACTATACCAGGTCGGAATAATACTGTTTGGACAGCAACGAATGATGCTTATCGTTTTTTACCAATGGGGCCAAGTATTGTTTCATTCTCCTGGTTGCAAAATGGAAATGTGATAAGTAACAGTTCATTGTATACTGTTTGTCCCACGCAAAACACACAGTATGTAGCGCAGGTTGTTTACAATGGATGTAATGGTGCCATTGTAACATTAACAGACACAGTTAATGTTACTGTCGCCGTTCCATTCCAATCAACAATTCAATCTGTTCAACCTTCGGGATGTACTCCGCAAAATAACGGTAGCGCATTTACGTCAATTGTTTCGGGTACAGGTCCTTTTACATATATCTGCACAATTACAGATCCCAGTGGATGTAGCAAGCGTGATTCCGTGGTATTACAATATCCCTCATTTTTAAATGCAAATCCAGCGACCGTTCAAAATATTAGTTGCGCCAGTAGTGCCAACGGAAGTATAAGTATAAATGCAATTGGGGGAACGGCGCCGTATACCTATAGTTGGTCGAATGGAGCTGTAGGTATTATTAACTCAAATTTGATCGCAGGGAATTACACTGTTACTATTACTGATCAAAATGGATGTACGTTTACACAAACGAATACAATCACACAGCCGAGTGCATTAAATGTTGTTCCCAATCTAATAAACAATAATTGCTATGGAGGCTCTACGGGAAATATTACATTAAATGTTTCTGGAGCATCTCCGCCTTACACTTATGTTTGGTCGCCTAATGTTTCAAGCAATAATATTGGAAATGGATTAATCAATGGAAATTATACTATTACCGTAAGTGATAATAACGGATGTACTGCATTAGCAAATGCGACTATTACATCTCCAACGGCTCTTAACATCAATGCAACAATTACAAATTCTACTTGTCAATTGCCTAATGCATCTATTATTGTAAATCCATCAGGAGCTACACCAGGATATAGTTATAATTGGAGTAATAGTGTTGTCTCTGCAATCAATCAAAATGTTTTAGCCGGTATTTATACACTTACCGTAACTGATAATTTGGGCTGTACAAAAGATACTGTAATTAATATAAGTTCAACGAGTGTTCCTCAGGTAACAATAAGTGGAAGTGATTCTATTTGTGCAGGAAATAATGTTGTTCTAACAGCGAACGTAATTAGTGGTACAGCGCCTTTTAATTATAATTGGAACCCTTCTAGTACTAATAATTCAGTTGCGACTTTTACTCCAACTCAATCACAAAATTTTGAAGTGATTGTATCTGATGTGAATGGTTGTGTTGATACCACTGATTTTGATGTCGCTGTAATTGCACTTCCTGTTGTTAATGGGGCAGTGGCAGATGCGAAGTGTTTTGGTAGTAACGACGGAGGTGTTTCGTTAACTATTATTGGTGGTATAACGCCGTTTATTTATTCCTGGGTACCTAATGTTTCTTCAAGTGCTAACGCGCAAAATTTAATTCAAGGTAATTATCAAGTAGCTATTACGGATAATTTAGGATGTACTGCGTCAAATAGTTTTGTTGTTAATCAACCAGATTCGCTACAATTGAATTTGATTGTGCAAGGGAGTACCTGTAATTTACCAAATGGTTCTGTTCAGGCCATAGTTGGTGGAGGAGTTCAATCTTATTCGTATTTGTGGAGCATAGGTTCTACGGATGATAATATTTTAAATCTATTACCAGGTTCGTATAGTCTTACCGTTACAGATGCTAATGGCTGTGTGAAAAGTAATTCACTAAATATAAATGCTGTGCCTATTCCAGTAGTTTCTATTAGTGGTGTTGATTCTATTTGCATTGGAGATAATTGCAACTTGAATGCAAGTGTAGCTAATCAGGTATTACCAATAACATATCAGTGGAGTAATGGTTTGCCTTCGCTTCCTGGTGTTAATGTGGCGCCAGGGTCAACACAGAATTACACATTGGTTGTTATTGACGGAAATGGTTGTAGCGATACAACGGACTTCACAGTGAATGTTCAGAATTTACCTGTG
>JBDKGQ010000162.1:0-4525 GCA_039798145.1 Bacteroidota bacterium | reverse complement strand
ATAGAAAGTCCTGCAGTACATAAATGTTTTACACTCGCAAATCCATCAAAGTTTAACAACGGATTAGCAGCGTTAATTTGAACTCTTCCTTTATATTGAATATTGGTACTTAACTGAAAGTTTTCTGTTTCAGGAATATTACCATTCGCATAAGTTTGCTTTGCGGTATCAACTCCAATTCGCTCTAATGAAATTAAATGTGGTGTACCTGCGTGGTCGTTATACGCATACTGACCTGTTCCTTCGTATTCTTTTCTTCCTTTGATTTGTATCTGAGCACCAGTAATTGTATGATACTTACTTACCACATTGGCAATTACTGTTGCATTATTCAACGGACGCATGTATGCATCTTTTTCAATAACGATAGTTGCAGTATCATTCGGTTGGATACTCGCATCAGCAACTAGAATCTCTTTGACCTTTCTTGCTTTGATTAAGTAATCATTTAAATTGTATCGTGCCAATCCTGCATTCCAACGTAATGAATCTTGAAAGGCGTTGGTAGAAACGAAGTCGGAACCTTCGATATTAAGCTTTGTTTTGTCTACGTTATCATCACCAAATTCAACTTCATCTTTATCAATGAACCATTTAAATTGCGCAATGTAACAGATGTACTGATTTAATGGGAAGCTTACATAAGAACCTTTTCCATTCGAGATGAAATTACCAAAGCGGTTCACCAAATCAATTTTTGCATTTACATTTTTTGTCTGAATGGCTAATACAGATTCGATATCAGACTTCAATTTGAAGTCTGCCGTATCAGAGCCATAAGCATCTTGCTTAAACCAGAAATTTTTTGCTTCGAGATTAGATGCATCAAACTTCGCATCTCCATTTCCTCCTAATCCTTTCGATGCTAATAATAGATTTCCTGAAAGTGAAACTTGCTTGCCATATACAGCGATTGGATCAGTAGTCATATAAACGTACATCTCATCTTTCTTTGGTCGCCAGTTAATAGACGTTTGCTTGCCTTGTGCATCTGGAAATCCAACACCTGCAATCATTTCTTTTCTTAAATCGAATGCAGCATTTTGCATATTCGTTGAATCAATGAAGAATACAATTTCTTTCGAGGTGCTAGATGAACTTAAGTAATCAACTTTACCATCGCCTAATAATCCTGCATAACTTAAGTCGATGTGATTAGTGAATGTTCCTTTACCACCATACATCGGATATCCTTCACTGGGCGAGTTACGTTCAAATCCGAAGGAGTAATCAGGACGAATAACTGCCATCTCTTTGATGTCAGGAAATATTCCGCCCGATACAAACGTACCTGCGAACTTCATTCCTCCAGATGAGAAGTTATCTAAAGAATCAATTGTAAATGGTTCAATTTTGAAATAGAATTTATCTCGATCATAAACACCACCGTAAATAGAAGGATGATCATAATAAACATACGATTCTTTATCACTCACAAACTTCGGATACTGAGAATAACTTTTCCTACTTGATTTATTATTTAGACTATCGATGTATAAAACACCAGATACATTTTGCAAGGTGCTTTTTAATGGAATTAATTTCGGATTACCATTTTCATCAAGTTCATTATCGGAAACAACTTTCAAACGAATAGAATCAATCGTAGCTAAATTAAATTTAAACTGATCGTAAATGAATTCGAATTTCTTTCCGAAGAAATCAGAACGGCCTGCATGCACTTTTCCTGAGAATTCAAAGTCGCGGTTTTTCTTTAACTTGATTTGTTGATTTTCTGGCGTTACCCAAACAGCTTGCGTATCACTTAAAAACACTCTCGATACACCTTCCATATCTAAATCAAAATTCAATAGATTTAGTTTTGCATTTGGTTTTGCGGAGATGACAGAACTAATTTCAATTTTATCATAATCGATTTTTTCTGTTTTCGCTTCGAGATAATAAACTACTTTATCTTTTGCTACGGCACTGGATGTTTCTGCATCATAAGTAAGGAACCCTTTGTTCGCTAAAAAAATCATCAATGATTTAGCCTCTGATTCTGCCACGCCTAGCATCTGCGCAAGCGTAGCCGAATAAATGACATCACCATAACTTCTATTGTATTTATAAATTAACTGAAGAGGATTGTAATCGCTCAAGCCTTGCAATTGACGAAAACGATCATCCGAAAATAAATTTTCTGATTCCAGCCACATCTTACTTTCACCAGCACCAGAAATCATTTTTAATTCCATCAGTGGATCATCAATCTTCCAATAAATACCATCTACGTAAATATCTACTTTGTGAAATGAATTATAGAAAGGCATACTCATACCAGTTGAGTTATCTATAATCAAACTTACCTGACGATCTTTATTAACATATTTAAAATCCAACGAAGGGTGATAGATACTATCGTTTTCAAAATAAATAATAGCAGTTGCATTTTGTGCGCTTAATCGCTCAGGACGAACCACGAAACTTTTACATTGTACACTTAATTGAATTTTGTTATTACGCTTAAAGTTTAATGTTGCTTTTTGGTCTTTCGAACCTGCACCAATCATCTTTGCACCTTGTTGTGAGAAGCCTCCAACATAGTCCGCATCCTTAATTAATTCTTTAATGGTAAGATTCGCATCGTAACTCTGAAAGCGCGGATAAGTAGCATTACTTGAGTCCGCATTCGCTAAAATTTTATCTGTTACTTTTCCTGTTAATGCTGTTTTGAAATATTTTTTATTGTAAAAATCAGCTGAGTCAGATGAATAAATGCTACTCGTAACATCGATGATTGTATTCTTTAAATTAGCATATGCTTCTTCCTCGGGAATACCAGCTCGTATCCAATTTATTTTACCACCTGTGCCGTAGAATTTTTTAATCAATGGGTAGTAAACTCCTTGAATATTATAAATTATACTGCTATCTGATTTGGCATAACAGGTTAGCGTCATAGCAGGAAAATTTACTTTTGGAACAGAGTCGAAATCAAAAATAAAATTACCTGTGCCTGCTGACCATTTTGTCGAAGAAGATTGATATAAAATATTTCCACTAAATAATCCAGAACAAATTTCAATATAGTCGCTATAATATTTTGTTTTGCCATACAGCATTTTATCAAGACTGTTATGCCATTTAGTAAACATATCACCTGACTTTCCTGATTCAGAAAATCCGATTAATGCTTCGATGTAATTACTAAAATCTGGAAAAGGTTTTAGTCGTTTTTTGAGCATGTCGTTACATGTCTTGACAACTGTTGCTTGTTGATCAGCTGTAAACTTCGGTTGCTCTATCCATACTAACTCAAATCGATCTGTAAGCTTTTCCGTTTCTTTTTTGTTCGTTAGTTCTAAGTATGCTTTTATTTCCTTGAAAAATGTTTGCGGTTCAGCAGAAAAAGGTTTCTGAACTTGAGAAAATCCAATGAACGGAATCAGTAAAAAAAGAGATAATATTAATTTTTTCATTCTTTATTATTGTTTTTTGAAAGTGGCGCAGCACCAATCGTTTTGCGACGTATGTTGTAAATAGTCAAGTTTGTATTCAGCAGCTTTGCTTTTGATAACGGATAAATCCGAAACATAATATCCACTTGTGATTAATAATCCACCAGAATTTAGAGCCGCAGCATATTTTTCTACATCGTTCAGAATAATATTTCAGCTGTAAGCTGGCCAGCTTGTGGCGAAATTGATATTATGGAACAAAAAGGAAGTGATATCAATAGAATTCCATTTCGTTGGGCATTATCAATAGAATTTTCAACAGAATTCGGATCATTGTCAATAGCATAAGCAGATGAAGCTCCGAGTTGCATTCCTAGAATGGCAAGTATTCCTGTTCCGCAACCCATGTCTAACAACGACTTATTTTTAAAATCGATATCCAACATTGCTTCCATTACCTGAGAAGTAGTAGGGTGGTGACCTGTTCCAAAAGCCATTCGAGGTTGCACAATGATTTCATGTGGGTAGGAAGGATTGGCTTCGTGAAATTCAGCCCTTACATAAATTTTATTGCCAATGATTTCTGGCTTATAATTTTTCTCCCATTCGGCATTCCAGTTTTGCCAAGGAATTTCTTGAATGGTATAATTGATCTCGCAATTCATTGCTTTAACGCCCTCGATAATCTCAATCACTTCATCTTGATTGTAATTGCTTGTTTGAATGTATGCTTTAAAGCCCTGAGGTGTTTCTTCAAACATTTCAAATCCGACTTCACCTAATTGATAAGTAAGCATTTCGCCGAATAATTCGACAGGATTTAGTTGTAGGTTTAATTCTGTATAGTTCACGATTTAAAAATACCGTTTTAGCAAGGGGAGAAACAGAGGGGTCCCACGATGTTTTCAACATTTTTATCAAATAGTATTTTAACAATTTGTCAGTAATAACCGTGAATTAAATCATAAAATACCGCATTTTTATCTCATTACTTCTTGATTATCTTCGTAGCGTATATTTTTATTTATGAACCGAACACTTATTACCAATATAAAAGGACTCGTTCAGGCAAACAGAAGTCATGTGATTATGGGAGCCGATATGAAGGAGTTGCCAATCATAGA
>JBDKGQ010000161.1:0-5954 GCA_039798145.1 Bacteroidota bacterium | reverse complement strand
TCTGCGATAGCAAAAGAAATTGCACGAATATGATCAGACAATACACGCATAGCAATATCTGTTTTTTCAGAAGTGCCATATTTAATTCCTGATGCCGACTCAATAAAATTAATGGTTGGTGTAAATACATCCGTATCATAATTCGATACTTTCATTTGCATAGCCATACACAAACGCTCGAAGCCCATTCCTGTATCCACATGCTTCGCAGGAAGTGGCTCTAAAGAACCATCTGCCTTACGATTGAACTCCATGAATACGTTGTTCCAGATTTCAATCACCTGAGGATCGGAGGTATTGACTAAATCTTTTCCATCAATTTGTTTACGTGCCTCTTCAGAGCGTAAATCGATATGAATTTCAGAACAGGGTCCACAAGGGCCTTGCTCACCCATCTCCCAGAAATTATCTTTTTTATTTCCACGTAGGATACGATCTTCAGGAATCCACTTTTTCCAGAAATCGTAAGCCTCTTGGTCAAAAGCTAAATTTTCTTTGGCATCGCCTTCAAAAACAGTCACGTATAAACGGTCCTTCGGAAGTTGATATACATTTACGAGTAAGTCCCACGCCCACTCAATTGCTTCTTCCTTGAAATAATCGCCAAACGACCAGTTACCAAGCATTTCAAACATGGTATGATGGTAAGTATCTACTCCTACCTCTTCCAGATCGTTATGCTTACCCGACACACGCAAACACTTCTGCGTATTGGCTACGCGCGTTGCGAAAGGGGTAACATTTCCGAGAATGATATCTTTAAACTGATTCATCCCTGCATTGGTAAACATGAGGGTTGGATCATTTTTTACGACGATGGGTGCTGATGCGACAATGGTATGACCTTTCGATTTAAAGTAATCTAAAAAACCTTGTCTGATTTGAGCAGCTGTTTGCATAATGCCTCTTTTCGTTTGCTAATTAATTTATCTTATTTTTGTAATAACAGGCAAATTTAAAAATATAACCGATGCCGAAAGCAAAATATTACTTCAATACTGAATCGTTGAAATACGAAAAGGTAATTGTGAGCTTCAAAAAGCGCTTAGGGCGTGTTTTAGGATGGCTCGCAACGGCTTCGGTATTCGGAACTATTGTGCTTTTGATTGCCTATAACTTTTTAGATTCTCCGAAGGAAAAACAGCTAAAACGAGAGATTGCTCAGTTACAAGACCAATATGATTTACTGAACCAACGTATTGATTTAGCCAACTCCGTTTTAAAGGATTTACAAGTAAGTGATGATCAGATTTACCGAGTAGTTTTTGAGGCAGAGCCTATTCCGGCAGAGGTAAGAGAGGCTGGCGCTGGTGGAATTAACCGTTATAAGTTATTGGAAGGATTTGACAATTCTGATTTATTAATCAAGACAACACAGCGTATTGATAAGTTGACGCGTCAATTGTATATTCAGAGTAAATCGTTTGATGAGGTGTTTAAGCTAGCAAAGCAAAAAACGCAGATGCTGGCTTCTATTCCAGGAATACAGCCTGTAGCCATTAAAGGCTCAGCTCGCCTTGTTTCCGGATTTGGATATCGTATTCATCCCATCTACAAAACCGCCAAGATGCATACGGGAATTGATTTTGCCGCTCCTACGGGAACGCCGATTTATTCTACTGGAAATGGTGTTGTTAGTCAAACAGAGTTTAACGGTCGTGGATATGGTAACAACGTGGTGATTAATCATGGATACGGTTATCAGACCTTATATGGCCACATGACGAAGTTTGTGGTTCGTCCGGGACAAAAAGTGCAACGTGGCGACTTAATTGGCTATGTAGGAAGTACAGGATCATCAACTGGTCCGCATTGCCATTACGAGGTGATTAAAGACGGAAACAAAATAGATCCAATTAATTATTTTTATAACGACTTGACGCCTCAGGAATACGAACAAATTCGAATTCTTGCTGCTCAGGAAAATCAATCATTCGATTAAAACTATTGCTTATGCCTATCATGGATTTCGACAAAGAGCCAGAGCGCTTGTATTATAGCATCGGCGAAATAGCAGAGATGTTCAAAGTGAATACTTCGTTGATTCGTTTCTGGGAAAATGAATTCGAAATTCTTCAACCAAAGAAGAACAAGAAAGGCAATCGTTTATTTACTCCGGAAGATTTAAAAAATCTGAAAATCATTTTTCACTTAGTAAAGGAAAGAGGCTATACATTGGAAGGTGCGAAGAAAAAATTAGCTGGCAACAAGAATGACATCGAAATTCAGATGCAATTAAAAGATACCCTTACGCGCATGAAGGGCTTTTTGACAGAGCTGAAAGAATCGTTATGATTTTTTAAGACTACTGACTTTAAACGTAAAAAATTTGTGAAACAGAAAGCTAAGCACTCCAATTGAAAGTGCTGATATGGCACGCGATATTGTTGGATACCATTGCAATTGATGAATCAGAAAATTCATGAAGAAATAATTCAACATCAGAACAAACAAAGCCACCATCACAAAACGAAAGAATGCGGAGGATGTTTTCATATCTGAATCCGTAAAAACTAAAAATTTCGAAATAGAAAAATTAGTCACTAATCCGCAGGAGTAAGAAATAATAAGAGACGCTGTAGTTGCTTTCAAAACAAAACTGCCAAGTAAATTAACAGGTTGCTTATCGAAAGCATAATTAAAGCACAAGTAGTATAACCCTACATCAACTACTGTGGCTACCCCTGCTGCGATAAAATATTTAAATACGCGCGACAAAAGAAATTCAAAAATCTTATTCATTTAGTAAACGCTATTCGTAGAAAGGTAATTAGTCACGTAATCGTGCACGCCTTCTTCCAACGATGTGAAAGGAGTTGAATATCCTTGAGCAATTAATTTACTCATATCAGCTTCTGTGAAATACTGATATTTATCGCGAATGTCAGCAGGAATATCTACGTATTCGATATCCGTTGTTTTATTCATTGCTTTAAACGTAGAGTCAGCTAAATCGTAAAACGAACGAGCATGCCCTGTTCCTAAATTATAAATGCCTGATGCTACTTTATTTTGCATCAAGAATATACAAACATTAACCAAGTCCTTCACATAAATAAAATCGCGAAGCTGCCAGCCATCTTTAAAATCGGGACGATGAGAGCGGAACAATTTTACTTTACCTGTATTATTAATCTGATGGAAGGAATGAAAAATTACCGATGCCATGCGTGCCTTGTGATATTCATTCGGGCCATAGACATTAAAGAACTTTAGTCCTTGCCATTGCGGTGGCGTATTGCTCTGCTGCAACGCCCATACATCAAACTCTTGCTTCGACCATCCATAAGGATTCAAGGGATGTAAAGCAGGAATTTCATTATGATTATCGGCATAACCCTGCTCCCCACCACCATAGGTAGCAGCAGATGAAGCATAGACTAATGGAATATTATTTTTTGTGCAAGTATTCCAGATGGCTTTTGTATAATTCACATTCAGCTCATCGAAAATTTCTTTGTTGAATTCAGTGGTATCTGTACGAGCACCGATATGATAAACAAATGTAACTTGCGAAGCATTTTCATCGAACCATTTTAAAAAATCAGCACGATCCATTTTATCACTAAACTTTTTCGACGACCAATTCACTTTCTTTTAGCACCTGTTACTACAATCATAATTTAAATAAATATTGGCTCTGAAATTTCAGGAATTATTCCCGCTTTAAAGCCTTCATTAAACAACGTCTCAATGGCTTTTTTACCATCTTGGCCCAAAGTTACCGAAAATTCATTCACATATAAATCGATATGCTGCTGTTGCACTTCGGAATTCATCTCTTGCGCATGCTGTGCGATATAGTCTTTGCTGGCATCTGGATTAGCAAATGCAAATTCAACAGATTGACGAATCAAAGTATCTATTTGATGCTTCTCCTCCTCCGGCAAACTTCGCTTGACAGCAATACATCCGAGTGGAATTGGTAAGCCTGTTTTACTTTCCCATAGCTCACCCAGATCAGCTACTTTAAATAGTCCTTTTTGCTGATAGGTAAAACGATTTTCATGAATGATTAAACCTGCATCACAACGGCCACTCAAAACAGCATCTTCGATATCTGAAAAAACCATTTCAAGTTTCGATTTACATTCAGGAACAAAAATGCTCATCAATAAATTCGCTGTGGTGCGAGCACCGGGAATAGCTATCGTTTTATCTTTTAACTCCTCTAACGTTAATGGCGACTTACTAATGATTAATGGTCCGCAGCCACGACCGAGGGCACTACCTGAATTTAAAATTTGATACTTATCTGCTACTAATGAATAGGCGGCAAAACTCATTTTCGTGACATCATACATCCCCTCAGCCGCATTTTTATTAAGCGCTTCCACATCGAGTAAATGGGTTGTCCAATCCTCATTTTCCTGCAAACGATTGTGAATCATGGCATCGAAAATAAAGGTGTCGTTAGGACAGGGTGAAAATCCGATAGTATAGCTTTTCTTCATTGATAGTGCAAAGGTAGAATTTGTAAATTATTTCAAACAATAATATTAAAATTGTTTATTTTGCAGAGCGATGCAACCAGAACAGCCCGTTACCAGCAAGAAAAAAAGCAAGTTTATTCGATTATTAATTTTAATTAATGTCGCATTTGCATTTATGCTTTTGTGCGTTCAGTTGTCATGTAAAATTTCTCCTGAATCATTTTGGGTATTTGAGCCCTTATCCTACACCTACCCTTTCTTTGTTATCATCAATATATTGTTCCTTATTTTCTGGACCATCAGAAGAAGTAAGTATGCTTTCATATCACTTGCTATCATTATCATGGGATATGATAAGCTTGCGTTAATGTACCAACCGCCATTGTTTGTAATAGAATCACCCGTTTCAAAGAATCAGTTTAAAGTCATGAGTTACAACGTTCGCTTATTCGACTTATACAATTGGAGTGGAAACCAAAAAACGAGAAGTGAAATTTTTGAAGTATTGAAGAAAGAATCCCCGCAGGTAGTTTGTTTTCAGGAATATTATCACAGTGATGAAAAAAAATTCTCTAATAATGATACCATCGCGGAGTTATTAAATCTTGAATATGCGCATATCGAATATGGCTTAACATTAAAAGATAAATACCATTGGGGACTCGCTACTTTTAGTAATTATCCAATCATTAATAAAGGTAAATTATTTTTCAAGGAAGGAAGTACAAATTTCGGAATGTACTGCGATGTACTTTACAACAAAGACACTGTTAGAATTTATAACGTACATTTACAATCGAATCATTTTAAACAGAATGATTACAAATTCATCGACGATCCGAATGTAGAAGATCAAGATCAGTTTCTGAAAGGCAGCAAATCTATTTTTAAGAGTATTAAGAAAGGTGCTGAAATCAGAAGCAGACAAGTTGATGAACTTAGCAGCCATATTGAAAATTGTCCGTATCCAGTAATTCTAAGTGGCGATTTCAACGACCCACCTTACTCCTACGCCTATACGAGTATTGCGCGTCACTTGATAGATTCTTATACAGAAAAAGGGAAAGGATTTGGCATTAGTTTCAACGGCGCATTCATTCCTTATCGCATCGATTATATTTTACATAGCGACTATTTCGAATGTCTGAAATATTCGATGGTGCGTAAAAAACTAAGTGACCACTATCCGATAGTAGTCACTTTAAAGCCTAGAGGGAAGCATTAATTTTCTGCTACTGCTCCGCCCTTATACAATTGTTTTCGATAACGTTCAGATGGAGAAGGAATAAAAGCACCTAGCCCTAACCGTGACCATATTTCATCTACATGTTTTGCTGTTGCTTCATCAGCAGCTAGAATATTAGGCCAGTCGCGTTCAAAGCCATCAAACTCTTTTGTTTTACGCGTTCCATCAAATACAATATGGTTCACTTCATCATCATTATCAGAAGTAATTACTAAGTGATCTCGCTTAGGATCTACATTGTTGGAAAATCGCCATACTGCGTCTGCAACACTTGA
>JBDKGQ010000160.1:0-3786 GCA_039798145.1 Bacteroidota bacterium | reverse complement strand
ACTTAATCCTTTTTGCGTTGGATAATGATGAAACAACATCATGGCACTAAATCCAACAGAAAAAATAGCCATTGCAATACTTTTCATTTTGGATGATTCAACGGAGGCCAACCAAAAAATCAAACAAATAAAAAAGAGTTGAATGATACGAATGGATAATATTCCACCAGAGGCTAAACTATCCGGTAAAATAAAAATCATCAGCAGCGCAACTATCATTAATAAGATTGGAAACAACTGAAACTTGATTTTCTTCCGCTCGATGAACGTCCAAATTAAAGCCAACAAAATAAAGAATGAATAAATCAGTGTCAGACCATTTTCATCATCATAATTATAAACGATAAAAATCCTTGATTCAATAATCTGTTGCAATAAATCGGTGAATGGTAAATACGAAACTTCTCCTCTGTATCCATTGGCTCCACTTAGCCATACAAACAATGCGGAGAATAAAATCCACGGAAGTGAAAAAACAGATAATAACTTAATTTCTTTCCAGAAGTCGCCATTCAATTTTTTCCAATGACTTAACGTGTATAAGCCCATTGCAATAACCGTAAATAAAAAGATAACGAGATGAGAAAAATAAATCAGTGCCAACCAACAAAAGCCAATTAAAATATTTTTGAAAGTAAAATTGTTTCTATTGTTGATCCACCAGGAAAGTGCAAAAGGAAAGAGTGCAAACGCGAGAGAATAATTAATAAATCCGAGGCAAAAAACGAAGTTGAACAAGAAGGGAAATAGCATCCAGGAGTTCAACAAACTATCCGACTGAAATGAACGAATGAGTTTACGATATCCGAAAGCCGTTAATAATAAAACTGCTAACAACATTACTTTCTCTACCATCAAAACGGGTAAAAAGAAAGTCAATATCGACATCAAAAAATGGCCCGTCCAGTTAGGCTCTGGAAATGCATTGAATTGCAGAAAAAAATGAGGATTAGTAATGATATCATACGATTGAGTCCCGATTAATTCACGAATTAAAACCGCATTATACAAGTGAGCAGGTCCATCGAGCGTAACAAAGGGAGTCAATAATAAAACGGGCAAAAGATGTAAAAACAGAATAATTCGGAAGCCCCATTTTTCAATAGCCGGCAGGTTGTCGTTTTTAATCATGCTGAAAAATACCAAATTATTGGGACAGCCAAATTAGATTTTTCCGAAGCATTGAATTTTAGGGATTTAAAAATATTCACAAAGGCTAAAAACTATAATTTTCCATTGACTTTTTCGATACATTTGTGATGTATGAATCAGTTTGTAGTATCGGCAAGAAAATACAGGCCAGCAACCTTTGATACCGTTGTTGGGCAGGCGCAAATCACGAATACCTTGAAAAATGCTATTCGTAATAATCATTTGGCGCAGTCGTTTTTATTCTGTGGGCCACGTGGAGTTGGAAAGACTACCTGTGCAAGGATTTTAGCAAAGACCATCAATTGTCAGTTTATCACCGATGCCAACGAGGCTTGCAATCAATGTGAGTCGTGTGTGTCGTTTAACAACGGACAATCACTAAATATTTTCGAATTAGATGCGGCGTCGAATAACTCGGTGGATGATATTCGAAATCTCGTAGAGCAAGTTCGATTCGCTCCGGCTTCAGGCAAATACAAGATTTATATTATTGATGAGGTTCACATGCTTTCATCAGCGGCTTTTAATGCCTTTTTAAAGACGTTAGAAGAACCACCATCGTATGCTATTTTCATCTTGGCTACGACGGAAAAGCATAAAATTATTCCTACTATTCTTTCACGTTGTCAGATATTTGATTTCAACAGAATTCAAGTAGAAGATATCGCTAACCACCTTGCTTACGTAGCTGGTAAAGAAGGTGTGGAAGCAGAAATGGATGCGCTACACATGATTGCTCAAAAGGCAGATGGTGCATTGCGTGATTCGCTTTCTATCTTCGATCAGATTGTCAGCTTTGCAGGGAATAAATTAACCTATAAAGATGTAATCGATAATCTGAATATTTTAGATTACGATTATTATTTCCGAGTGACCGATAACATTCTGGAAGGAAATATTCCGGCTTCTCTTTTATTATTCAATGAGATTTTATCGAGTGGTTTTGATGGGCATACCTTCATCAATGGACTAGCAGCTCACTTCCGTGATTTATTGGTTTGTCAGGATGCTTCTACGATTCAATTATTGGAAGTAAGCAATACTACCAAAGCAAGATATAATGAGCAGTCGAAAAAGACTCCTGTACTTTTACTATTGAATTTACTGGATATCTGTAATCGTTGTGATTTAGATTATAAAGCATCCAAAAACCAACGACTCCATGTGGAGTTAGCATTGATTAGGATGTGTTCCGCCGGTAATTCATTATCAGGCGAAAAAAAAAATCCTGAGTTAGTCACTTCTGTTCCACCAATTAGTCAGGAACAATCTGCTCCAGCAGGACCAGTTGTAACGGCTGCACCTGTGGCTCCTGTAAGTATGCCTGCGCCAGTTGCTTCGGCACCTGCGCCTGTAGCTGCTGCTCCTGTTGTAGAAACACCTGCTGCTCCAATTGTTGCAGCCCCTACTCCTGCTCCAATCAAGGAAAATCCTCCCGTAGAAAATAAACCGCAAGAAGAAAAAGCGGCTCCCAAGCTTGTGAAAGGTGTTGGTGGTATGCGAGGAATTTCGCTTTCGGCTATTGGTAAACCAAAGCAAGAAGAAGTGAATGACGCAGCTGTAGAAACAGTGACGGTGAACAAACAGAATGAACAAATCGACGAAGCTAAAATGCAGGAACTTTGGTTGGCATTTGCTGAGCGATTTAATATTCCTGGTGGACATCAGATATACACCACGTTAGTGATGAACAAGCCTACTTTGTTGAATCAGCAAGATCTTGAGTTGGTTATTCATAACAGGTCGCAGGAATTAGTAGTTCAAGAAGAGAAACAAGGCATATTGGAATTCCTTCGTCAGGAGTTAAAAAATGATCATATCAACCTACAAACTCGTATCGTTGACTTAAGCGGATCAAAGGAGTTAATTACCAGTCCGAAGGAAAAATACCGGGTAATGATGCAGACCAATCCTGATATTGATGAATTAAGAATTAGACTGGGATTAGAAATCGATTATTAAGAACGAATAAAGTGTAAATTTGCAAACTGAAAAAAATAACATCAAACAAAATAAAAATTAGAAATGGAAGGCGGAAAAATCTCAATTCAAAATGGAAAGTTAGTAGTACCTGATCAACCTATCATCCCTTTTATCGAAGGTGACGGAACTGGTCCAGATATCTGGGCAGCATCAGTGCGTGTAATGGATGCAGCAGTTGAAAAGGCTTATGGCGGAAAGAAAAAAATCATCTGGAAAGAAGTTTTAGCAGGTGAAAAAGCATTTAATGCAACAGGAAACTGGTTACCAGACGAAACATTAGATGCATTTAAAGAATATTTAGTTGGAATTAAAGGACCTCTTACTACGCCAGTTGGTGGTGGTATTCGTTCATTGAATGTGGCATTACGTCAGATTCTTGATTTATATGTTTGCTTACGTCCTGTACGTTGGTTCGAAGGAACACCTTCACCAGTGAAGAATCCAGGTGCTGTTGATATGACCATCTTCCGTGAGAATACAGAAGATATTTATGCAGGAATTGAATTCGCGGCAGGCACACCTGAGAATGCAAAAGTATTAGAGTTCATTGCAAAAGAATTTCCGAAAGAGTTTAATAAAATCCGTTTTGGTACTGCAGAGAAAGCAGAGGCTTATTTAAAAACTGCAGGTGCTGATACTAGTGCTGATGCT
>JBDKGQ010000159.1:0-3794 GCA_039798145.1 Bacteroidota bacterium | reverse complement strand
TTAGGAATTGCAAGTGGTGCTTATGAATTAGCACTTAAATATTCAAAAGAGCGTAAAGCCTTCGGTACTGAAATTTCAAACCATCAAGCTATACAATTTAAGTTAGCGGATATGGCAACTGAAATTGAAGCAGCTCGCCTGTTATGTTTGAAAGCAGCTTGGCAAAAAGATAATAAAGTAGATTATAACCAATCGAGTTCGATGGCAAAATTGTTTTCATCAGAAGTAGCTATGAAAACAACTGTTGAAGCTGTTCAAATTCATGGTGGCTACGGATTCGTAAAAGAATTTCACGTTGAGCGTTTAATGCGTGATGCGAAAATTACACAGATTTACGAAGGAACATCAGAAGTTCAACGAATCGTAATTGCAAGAAGTGTATTACAATAAATAATTTCATGAAAATAAAGAACATCTTTCAAAGTGTAGTCGTGTTATTCCTTTTAGGATGCATGTTTTCTTGTACTCCACAAAAGAAGATAGTGTATTTTCAAAATAATGCTGGTAATACAAATGATACCTCTGCCTTTGAAATGAAATTGGCAATTGGTGATATTATTACCGTTGATTTATACACGATAAATCCTGATGCGTTTCCAGGCATTGGTATAAGTAAGGACAGAGCAACCATTGTTGATAATCGTTCTGCTTATGAAAAAGGATTTACCATTGATAAATCAGGGAAAGTGATATTGCCTTACATTGGTGAAGTGATGTTGCAAGGATTATCAGTGCCTCAAGCCCGCGATTTAATCACTCAAAAGTTTAAAGCATTTTTAGATGAACCTGTGATAGTAGTGAAAAAATTAAGCTTTAAAGTTTCAATAGTGGGAGAGGTGCAAAAGCCAGGATTGTATTATGTGCCGAATGAAAGAATTACTTTGATAGAAGGACTTGCTTTAGCAGGCGATGTTGGTAATTATGCTGATCGAACAAATGTCAAAATTATTCGTCAGACAGCTAATGGTTCTATTGAAATTCCAATTGATCTTACCAATCAAAGTTCACTTGTGGGCGCTGCAAAATATCTATATCCCGATGATGTTGTTTATGTTGCGCCAAGTCGTAAAAAAGCCTTCTCGCAAATTAGTGTGGCTTCTGGAATATTTACATCAATCGTAACTTCATTGGTGCTGATTGGTACTTTATATTTGAAAACAAAATAGATGAATAACGGTTCAGTTAATAAAAGAAATAATGATGAGTTAGATCTCAGTCATTTGTTCAACGAGATTTTATCTAAGTGGCATTATTTCTTAGTAACAGGAGTGATTTTAACAGCATTAACTTTTGTTTATGTTTATGTTAATTTGCCGGTATACCAAAGTACATCTTCTGTATTAATTGACGACAGTAAAACATCAGACAACTTCGAAGATTTTTTAACGAGTGATTTATTTGGAACGAATACGAGTGTTTCAACGGAGATAGGTAAAATAACTTCACGTACTGTCATTCATAATACTATTGAGAAATTAGGTTTGAGAGTAGAGTATTACAATACTTCGGTATATCCTAATCGTCCTATTTATCCATATCCTCCATTTACAATTGATGTAAATAAAATAAATCAGTTTATTCAAGATCAAACATTCTCGGTAACTGTTGTAGATAAAAATCATTTAAAGGTAGATGCGGAATACAGCGGTGACGACTTACCGTCATTTGAATTTTCAAAAACAATTGCTTTAGGTGAAAACCTGAAATTAAAAAAAGACACATTAACTTATTTTGATTTTGTAGTTAATGCTTCCGATACTATTCCTCTTCCCGCTGCTGGATCAACGTATTCTTTTCGCGTTAGAAATTTAAACAAGTTAACCAACGATATTATTGGCAACCTTACAGCGGAGCCAATGGAGAAGGATGCAAACATTATTATCTTAACCTACAAAGATGTAATACCTGTAAGAGCGATTGATGTATTAAACACGATTGGTAAAGTATATATCGATTTAGATGTAGAAAACAAGGCGACTGTTGCTGCGTTAACTTTAAAGTTTGTTGAAGATCAGCTAAACAATACCGGAGACTCTTTAAATATTTCTGAGCAAGAACTTCAAAGCTTTAAAGAAAAAAACAAGACTGTTGATTTAAGTGAAGAGTCGAAAGCAATGGTTACAAAACTTAGTGACCTTGATGTTCAACGTGTGAAAAGTAATATTGATATTTCCTCTTTGCGAAATTTGTATACTTATGTTTCAACCAATCAGGACTTGTCTACTATGGCTCCTTCGAGCATGGGTATACCTGATCCACTTTTAGTAGAGTTGCTTACAAATTATCAAACGTTGCAAGCGAAAAGAAAAAGCTCTGCTTATGGAGTAAAAAATAATGCACCAGCACTTAAAATTATTGATCAACAAATTCTTGAAACTAAGAATTCTATTCTCGAGAATATTAAATCTATTCAAGATCGTTTATTGATTACAAAATCATCAATTGACCAACAGATTTCGGGAGTTGAATCGCAAATTAAACAAGCTCCTGAATTGGAGCGTGATTATATCGGCATTCAAAGAAATGTAGAGGTAAATCAAAATATTTACACGTTCCTTTTACAAAAGAAAGCAGAGACAAGCATTGCAAAAGCAACTGCTGTTTCCGATAATAGAATTTTAGATAAGGCAAGTTTGGGTGAGAAGCCAGTGTCTCCAAACAAAACGTTATTAGTGGCGTTGCTTTTAATTTTTACATTGCTTATTCCGGGAGCTTATATTTTAGGTAAGTCACTTTTTAAATCAACCATCCAAAATCGTGATGATGTAGTTAAGCTTACATCTGTTCCAGTTCTTGGAGTTGTCGGACATTCAGATGATAAATCAAACTTAGTGGTTAACAACCGACCTAAGTCGCCAATTGCTGAAGCCTTCAGAACTATTCGTACGAATATGCAATATTACGGGTTGGGCGACGGTAGTAAAGTGATTACAATTACTTCATCAGTAGGAGGAGAGGGTAAGTCGTTTGTGACATTAAACCTTGCGACAATAATTGCAATGCAAGGAAAGCGAGTGTTAATGATAGGTCTCGATTTACGTAAGCCTAAATTGTTTGATGATTTAGATATCAAAAATTCGATGGGGGCTAGTAACTATTTATCAGGGACAGCATCACTTGAAGATGTAATAAAGCAAACTAAAGTTAATGGACTAGATTTTATTACCGCTGGTCCAATTCCTCCAAATCCTGCAGAGTTATTGTCTAAAAAGAATTTACAGGATATGATTGATAAGGCTAAAGCAATGTATGATTATGTTGTGATTGATACGCCTCCTTTAGGTGTTGTATCAGATGCTTTATTAATAATGCCTTATTCCGATATAAATCTTTACATCGTTCGTCAAGGATATTCTAGAATTGAATTTTTAAAGTCGCTTAATGAGTTGTACGAAGAGGGTAAATTCAAAAACTTAAGTATAATCTTAAACGATTCTGACTTCAGTCGTACTTACGGTTACGGCTATGGGCACAATTACGGATATATCAGTGGTAATGAAGATTACTACAGTGACCCTGACACGAAAAAGTGGAGCTTTAAGAAATTATTCAAAAAGTAATTAGTTAATTGCTTCGAGTAATTTCTCCATTTTACTTCCTCTCGACCCTTTAATTAAAATAGTGAAGTTCTTTGGAAGATGATTTTTTAACCATGTGCTTGCTTCATCTGAAGTTTCAAAAAAGTTAGCTTTTAATGTTGCAGCTACACTTTTAAAATTCTTTCCAACTAAAATTATTGATTGAGGATTTACTTCTTGAATTAGTTTTCCAATTCGTTCATGTTCTGTTTCGCT
>JBDKGQ010000158.1:0-3807 GCA_039798145.1 Bacteroidota bacterium | reverse complement strand
ACGAGTGTATTAGTTGAATTTAATACGGATGTAAATGTTGCAGAAGCAAAGCAGAAAATAAAAGATGCTGTTGATAAAGCGCGTTCTGATTTACCTAACGACTTACCACAGGAGCCAGCGGTTACAGATATTAACTTCAGTGAAATTCCGATTTTATTCGTAAATATTTCAGGCGATATCGAATTAAACAAATTGAAAAAATTTGCGGATGATATCAAAGACCGTATTGAAGGAATGAAAGAAATTTCACGTGTAGAAATGGTTGGTGCGTTAGATCGTGAGATTCAAATCAACGTTGATATGTACAAAATGCAAGCTGTACAATTATCGATGAATGATATTGCCAATGCAGTGAAGTATGAAAACTTAACGATATCAGGAGGAACATTAACAACTGATGGCGTTCGTCGTGTGTTATCTGTAAAAGGTGAATTCAAAGATGTAGAGCAAATCAAGAATATGGTTGTAGGCTCTACCGGTGGTGCACATGTGTATTTGAAAGATGTTGCAGAAGTAAAAGATGCTTTCAAAGAAAAAGAAAGTTATGCTCGCTTAGATGGTAAAAATGTAATCACATTGAACATCGTTAAGCGTTCAGGATATAATCTCATTGATGCGACTGATAAAATCAAGGATTTAGTTAGCAACATGCAAGAAAATGAATTGCCTCAGAATTTGAAAATAACTTTAACAGGCGACCAGAGTGATTCTACTCGTACAACATTGCATGATTTGATTAATACAATCATCATCGGATTTATCTTGGTATTAATTATCCTCATGTTTTTCATGGGAACAACCAATGCTTTCTTCGTGGCATTAAGTGTTCCGCTATCTATGTTCGTTGCATTTTTAGTGATGCCTACATTAGGATTCACGATGAACATGATTGTATTATTTGCATTCTTACTAGCCTTAGGAATTGTAGTGGATGATGCGATTGTAGTCATTGAAAACACACATCGTATTTTCGATAACGGAAAAGTACCAATCAAAAAAGCTGCGAAAATGGCGGCTGGTGAAGTATTCTTACCTGTGCTTAGTGGTACTGCTACTACACTCGCTCCTTTCGTTCCGTTAGCATTCTGGAAAGGTGTAATTGGAGAATTCATGTTCTACCTTCCTATTACGTTGATCGTAACTCTCACCGCATCCTTGGTTGTTGCATATATCATCAATCCGGTTTTTGCAGTAAGCTTTATGAAACCGCATACCGATGAGCACCTGAAGCCAACTGTTACTAAAAAGATGCGCATGACGTATATTTTATTAGGA
Organism: Bacteroidota bacterium; assembly: GCA_039798145.1. Taxonomy (GTDB): domain Bacteria; phylum Bacteroidota; class Bacteroidia; order AKYH767-A; family OLB10; genus CAINEC01. The sequence continues at coordinate 2,532 of JBDKGQ010000158.1, read as the reverse complement.
GTTGCAGGACTAATCTTCCATTTAGCAGGATCACATGCGATGGGCAACTTTGCCTTTTTAATTATTTTATTAAACTTCTTGAATCATTTTTATTTCCAGAAGTGGATACATGCATTTCAAAATAATTCGTGGCCTCGATTTAAAGAATGGTATGGAAGAAAATTAGTTTGGGCGCTGAATCATATTAAGACAGTAATGGTAGGAACGCTCGCATTATTTATTATATCATTCGTTGCGTTTAACATTCGCTCACCTAAAATGGAGTTCTTCCCAAGTGCGGATCCGAACTTTATTTACACCTACATTAAATTACCTGTAGGAACAGATCAGGTGTATACAGACTCAATCACTAAAATTGTAGAGGAAAGAATAACGAAAGCAATTGGAAAGGATAATAAAATTGTTACATCTGTAATTGCGAATGTTGCTGTTGGAACGAATGACCCGAATGAATTTGACCCATCGGTTCAAACGAATAAATCAAAGATTACCATTGCATTTAAAAAGTTTTCTGAAAGGAACGGAGAGTCGTCGGCGTTATATCTTGATAAAATCAGAAATGCGGTAAAGGGAATTCCTGGAGCAGAAATTACAGTCGATCAAGAGAAAGGCGGTCCTCCAGTAGGAAAGCCAATCAATATCGAAATCAGAGGTGATAAGTTTGAAGACATTGTTAAAACAACAACGAAGCTTCAAAACTATCTCGACTCTCTTAACATCGATGGTGTTGAGCAATTAAAGAGTGATTTTGAAGCGAGCAAGCCAGAGATTGTATTTAACATCGATAGAGAAAGAGCTAATCGTGAAGGTATCAGCACAGGACAAATAGGAATGGAAATTCGTAATGCAGTATTCGGAAATGAAGTTTCTAAATTCAGAGATGACAACGATGAATACCCAATTCAACTACGATATAATTATGATCAGCGAGTTGATGTTGATGCATTAAACAACTTGAAGATTACCTACCGCGATATGAATAAAGGCGGAATGGTTCGTCAGGTGCCTTTATCTGCATTCTGTAATATCACCTACTCTACTACTTATGGTGGCATTAAGCGTATCAATCAGAAACGTGTCATTACTCTTGGATCAAATGTACTTCGTGATTACAATGAGCAAGCGGTGATTAAAAATGTAGAAGATGAAATTAAGAATTTTGAAAAGCCAGATGGAGTTGAAGTTGTGATGACGGGTCAGCAAGAGGAGCAGATGGAAACAATGATTTTCTTAATGACAGCATTGATGGCTTCCTTCGGATTGATCTTCTTGATTCTTGTTACGCAGTTTAACTCATTGAGTAAATCATTAATTATTCTGGTAGAAGTATTATTCAGTTTGATTGGTGTATTCTTAGGTTATGCAATTACAGGAATGACGATAAGTACCATCATGATGGGAATTGGAATTGTAGCGTTGGCGGGTATTGTAGTTAGAAATGGAATCTTATTAGTTGAATTTACAGAGCTATTAAGAGAGCAAGGTGTGCCAACCTTCGAAGCAATTATCGAAGCAGGTAAAACACGTATGACACCTGTATTACTAACTGCAAGCGCAACCATCTCTGGATTGATTCCTTTAGCTGTAGGATTAAACATCGACTTCGCAACGTTACTTGCATCAGGTAATCCACATATTTTCTTTGGTGGTGATAGTGTTGCGTTCTGGGGACCATTATCATGGACAATGATCTTCGGATTAAGCTTTGCAACGGTACTTACACTAGTACTTGTGCCAGTAATGTACTTGATGATGGAAAAATTAAAAACAAGATTAAAAAGAGTGACGGGGTGATTTGATTTTAGTTAAATAAAAAGGGAGCACTTTTAGATGCTCCCTTTTTTATTTTTATTACTCATACGTCTTAGTCGAATGCTCCACTAACCTATTTAATTCATTCAGTTCTTCGGGAGTTAAATCACGCCATTTGCCTGGTGGCATATCTAGTTCAATATGCATAATTCGTATACGCTTAAGCTTTGTCACTTCATATCCGAAATATTCACTCATTCTGCGTATTTGTCTGTTAAGGCCTTGGGTCAAAATTATTCTAAAGCGAAAGCGATCTAATTTCTCAACAAAACACTTTTTTGTAATTGTACCTAAAATGGGAACTCCGTTCGACATGCCGTCAATAAATTCATCCGTGATTGGACGATCGACAGTTACGACATATTCTTTTTCGTGATTGTTTTTAGAGCGTAGAATCTTATTAACGATATCTCCATCACTCGTAAGTAGAATTAATCCTTCGCTCAACTTATCTAATCGACCAATAGGAAAAATTCGTTGGGGATGATTAATGTAATCAATGATATTATCTTTTTCATTGTCAATATCAGTAGTACAAACAACACCCACAGGTTTATTAAAAGCGATGTATACAAAATCTTCTTTTGGTCTTGTTACAAGCTTGTCATCCACCATAACTAAATCATCAGGAGTAATCTTAGCGCCCATTACGGCAACGACTCCATTAACCTTCACTCTACCTTCCTCCACTAATGCATCGGCAGCTCGACGTGAGCAATA
>JBDKGQ010000157.1:0-4292 GCA_039798145.1 Bacteroidota bacterium | reverse complement strand
AATTACTCATACTCGAATCGCGATAATAAACACCAGCCGCATTGGCAATATAAATTGCTTCATTTGAGCTATAATAATCATTCACCACATTAATCAAGTTTAATCCTGGGTAATTACTGGTGTAATTCGTCCACGTTTGACCTCTATTAGTTGATCGATATATTCTTGAATTGCAAGTTACATAGATAATATTGGTATCGCTTTTCACAACCTCAATTGATGCAGCTACATTAGTCGCATATGGCAATGTAAAAATGGATATTTGCGGATTTCCCGACTTTGCATCTTCAATACGATAAACTCTTGCGTTATCTGTCACTACATAAACCACATTCGCATTCAAAGGATTTACTTTAATTCCACGAATAGTATGTCCTAAAGCAGCAACAATACTCCAAGTGATGGAACCATTATAAATATTTGTAGAAACGCATAATGTATCACGACCTGCATACGCAACATTGGTATCAGAAGGACAAAAATCCTTGTATTTCCATCACATTGAACAGGAAGATTGATTGAAACGCCACCACCATTTGGAACTAATCTTCGTCGTTGATTTTCGCTCAAGTAATAAACATAATTATTATGCGTGTAATCAAAATCACATCGCGTTCCCCAATCGCCACCTCGATTACATTTCCACGTAGTTAATGAATGAAACAACTCTCCATTATCTTGAGTTCCGATGCTAATCAAATCTTCTCTCGTTTTACTCTGACCAGCATGATAGATTTCTGTCGAAATAATTCCATCACTCTTCGGTGTCCAAAAACTTCCTCCATTCGTACTCAACCAAACACCACCATCATTCGCTTCCCATAGCTGACTATGATTATAAGGATTCACGAGAATATGATGCATATCGGTATGAAGATTCGCCCACCATTGCGTTAGCTGTGTCCACGTGATACCACCGTCAGTCGATTTCCAAACAACATGCGAAGCAATATAAACCGTATTCGGATCGTCAGGATCTACACCACAACTAAAATTATAATTCCCTTGTCCACCACCGTTAGCATCGTAACCTGTTAAACTCTGACTTGGATTATGGTAAACAGTCGTAAATGAATTTCCACCATCTGTAGATTTGAAAATAGTTCCTTCGTCGCAATTCATAGCAACGTAAACGATGTTTGAATCTGCAGGACTAACGCCAAGGCGTATACCCTGACCTCCATTTGAACCAGGAGGTGTTAATCCATTAGTAATTTGAAACCATGTATCACCTCTATCATCAGAGCGAAAAACGGCATCGAACGTAGCGGCGTACAAAGTATTGGTCCCTGCATTAGCTTTCCAAACCATATCCGTAAATTGACCACCAATTCGCTTACAAACCCAAGTCTGTCCTCCGTCATTCGTTTTCCAGATACCACTATTGGTAGCCGCAATTAAAATGTGATGATCATTAGGATCCATCAATATTTCAACGGCCATTCGATTACCAATTGATGAATTCATTAATGTCCACGTGCCACCTGCATTAACTGTCTTGTAAATACCGTAACTCGTTCCATAATAATTGGGATCGCCTGTACCAAGGTAAATTACACTATCATTCGTATAATCGATGCAAACAGAAGCACACTGCGCGTTTGGAAGCATATCCGTTCCCATCACATTCCATGAAGTTCCATTGTTGTTACTCTTATACAACCCACCCGATGCAGTAGTTGTGTACATAATAGAAGAATCGACAGGATGAAATTTGATTTGTGTACAACGTCCTATTCCATGTATTTGTCCGCTTGCATTTGTTGGAAAAGCAATCGGTCCCTTACACGTCCAGTTACCCGCAATTTGTGCATTTATCTGATGGCTAAACGACAATAAAATTATTATGATAGAAAGTATTTTTCTCATGGTCTTGCCTCCTTCCATAATTTTAATTGTTGCTGTGGATAGAGTATCGAACCATCTTCTTGTACGAAAGGCAGCATCATCAATTTCCAATGTTCAAAGCGTTTACAATCGAGTCGATAGTGCTCATATTTCCGGTCTTTATCGCGACGAAACAGACGTTCTAACCAAGAACCCTTTTCTTTTTCTTCGTTGGCTACAGCTCCTTTCATTCCTAAGGTCTCCTCTTCTTCCAACGGAATAACCTTGCCTTTCCAAAATGCATCATAAGCCTTTTGTGCTTCAAAATAATTGGCGGTAGAGTCATCCATCATTGTTATCCAATAAGGATGTTTAGCATAATTTAAATTGGCTGTTTGACAATATCCTTTGATGGATATAAAACAACTAAATAGCAGTATTAGCAGAAATCGCATTCGATATTTTTTTTCAAAAATAAGATTAATACCGATGTAATTTTTGTGTGAAATAAAAAGCCCCAACAATTAATGTCGGGGCTCTCTTATTATATGTTACTAAAAACTGCTTATTGAATAACCACATTCGCTTTTTGAGAAGCAGATGATGTAGTTAATTGAATTGAATAAACTCCTTTAGATAAATCAGAAGCATCAACAATTAAATGTTCTGTATTAGACGACAATTGAACAGGAATTTGCTTCACTAATCTTCCAGAAACATCTAGAATTTTAATTAGTGCGTCACCAGTTCCTAATCCGTTTACTAAAATGTTTAATTGTCCACCTTGACTCATCGGATTTGGATACACATTAAACATACGATCCGCCTGTTGTCCACTTAATCCAGAGGCTGTACGATTCACTGCATTTGAAATCATAGTACAACCACCCGTAGTGGACGTAAGCAATGTGTAAATTCCATTTTGTGTCGGTGTAAAGCTAGTTCCTGTTGCTCCTGGAATTGGCACTCCGTTTAAACACCACTGGAAAGATGCTCCTGGATAATTAACAACTAAATCATTTCCTACTAATTGGATTTCCGGACCTGTGACATAAACATTGATGATTTTATTTGACACGCCATTTACAGGACAGAAATTATCTTTTGCAATAAATTCAAATGAGAAAACTCGTTGATGTTGCAAACAGCCATTGCTAAATCCAGCATGCGAACAGTTTGTAGGGAACGTTAATGAAACTTGATTGAAAAGGTTAAAATTGTAAGGAGTTGGAGTATTCAATACTCCACATGGCTGAATTAAACAACCTTGTGTGAAGGAAGCTCCTAAATGAAGACTGCTTGCGCTTAAATTAACCGATTGAAAACCGCCACCAGTTAATGTATCAAAATCAGTTACTGAAAAATTCATTCTTAACGTATCACCAGCAAGTACAGTTGTATCAACTACTGCTGATCCACTAAATGTGGGTGCATTATTAGACGAAGTATTTAAAATACTCATCTGGATTTCTCTAAAAATTTCAGCCGTTTTTACACCACATTTATAAGATGTTACTTTTGTAACTGTTACGAAAGTTCCAATATTATAACATTTGAAATTTATCAATCCCGAATTAATATCCATAGTTGCAGGAACATTATTAGGATTTAAATTACTACTTGGTAAAGGAGATAAATAAGAGTATCCCGCATTAAACGGATAAGGTGTCCCAGGAAAAGAAAATCCATCAAGTGGTTCAGCCCAAGTAAAAGTCAAAGAATCTAAGTCAGAATCAATAGCAGCATGGCTATAATTAATCGATTTTCCTGACGAAAAACTATATGTAGGCTCATTTAAAAATACTGGCGAATTATCTAAAACGGAAGATGCCGCCATTCCGTTAAATGGATACATAAAGGATCTCAACTGAAAACTACCAGAACCTGCCATTGACAAATTAGATACTGTATTCCTACAGCAATCATTATAATAAAAATACCATCCCGCAGCTGGCGGAACTGCAGTACCGAAATTTACTGGACTCGATTCATAAATTAGCGCTTCTACGGCACCTGGATTATTTTGGGGATTTCCACATGTTGGACAACCTGGTCCTGTTGGACTCAAATCAACCGAACCTACCTTATAGCATACAATAGATGTTGAAGGTGAGTTTGAAAGCAAACTAAGTGAATCAAGGCCGAGTACACCATTACAGTCTCGGTATAATTTTACTTTAAAAATAAAATTTTGATTGCTATCAACTCGCCATGTAATTTCACCTCCGGACAAATGGGATGCGAATATTGAAGTCGAGACGAATAATAATGTAATAAGTGTGACTGTAAATTTTTTCATTTTGGTTAGTTTAGGTACTCTAAAGATGCAAATAAATTGGATATGGTTGCATTACTCAAAAAAAAAGCCCCTGAAGACCAGGGGCTGCACTGTGTTTATTTTCTGGAATTATTTATTACCAAATACCTTCTTCAACAGATCACTCGTTCGGGCAATAGGATCTTTT
>JBDKGQ010000156.1:0-4189 GCA_039798145.1 Bacteroidota bacterium | reverse complement strand
TGGAAGCATTGCCTTATTAAGAATCATTCGTAATAATTTCTGTCCGATTGTCAATTTCTGACAAACAGCTCCAATATTTACTCCCATATCATCATAAAGTTGATAGGTATTTTCGAACTTAAAGAAGTTCACATTTTCATCAATGAAATAACTGTTCGAACGGAAGAAGTTGCTTTGCATAGTATAGTATTTGGTTTGTTGTCTTAATTTCCGCCGTGCTGATAACAATAACCATTGGAACTGCGTGTCATTCTACGACAACGAGCACCTTTCTTGGTTGTTCCATTGCATTGCGTTGATGTTTCGCTACGGGTACCAACATTTTGACGCTCACTGCTCCCGCTCCCCGATTGAGATTCTACAACGTGCTCCCGCCTTCGTAGTACCATTACATTGCACCGAGGCTCCAGTTTCTTTCTTGCTCCCACCTGAATGACTCGAAACTGAATTGGTCCAATCCCAACATGGCAAACATAATCTTGCTTCCACTGCATTTTCCGACTTATCAGGCAATCGCGGAAAAAAATCAATTCCTGTAAATCGTTCTACGCTATCAATTGAAACAGCATATTCCTGCAAATTTCCCGAAGCGCCTTCATTACGCATAATAAAACCGATTCCCTGTAAATGCGCGCTATGATAATCCAGGATGACTTTGTAATAATACTTAGGCACTGCCAAACCGTTAGTAGCTGTTATATTACCTTCTGATAAAACTGGGCCTGTAACAATATAAACTGATTGATATAAAACTGCCCAATTCCGAATTTTCTCTTCCAGCTTTTTCCAGATACCTCGATTAAAGGAAGGGTCTTGAGGCGACATATTACTATAGTAAAACGACTCTAACATAGTCTCTTCGCTATAGCTCATATCACCGGCAGGAGCCAAATGACCACGATCATATCCCGAACCTTTATAATCTATATCGGAGGCTGAACCTGTTTTAACATCAGGGTCTTTAAAGAATTTATTACTCCTTTCAAATTGCTTCACCGTTTCCTCAGCTGTTAATTCATAGGCAACCCATGAAGCTTGTTCATATTTCTCTACGTAATCGAGCGTGTAAGCGAGATGCTCCACGATTTGATCTCCAGGACGAATAGTTGGTATCTCTAGTCTAGGAATTAATGAATCGGGAGGCGTGCTTTCAAATGCACATGGCTTAAAATATGGAGAATTGGGGTCGTTTAAATTAACAACCTCTCTTCCAAAATTTCTATCATAATATCGCTGACCGAAGAGTCCAACCGCGAAACAAAGCAAGGCCAATAAAATAATATGCGATTTTTTCATACTCTAAAATATATAAAATCAATCAGACAATAAAGCAGAAACAATAGCAATTGAATAATTAGAGGCCACATACTTTGCAAATGGCTCAAAGTCGATAGCAGCAGCGTCATTAGCACTATCTGAAATTGTACGAACAATTGTACAAGGGATATTATGCTCAAAACAAATTTGTGCTACAGCGGCGCCTTCCATTTCTACACATGCAACGTCGGCTAAATTTACTTGAATATCATTTCTTATTTCTTGCGAGTTTACAAATTGATCACCGCTTGCAATTGGTCTGTTTACAATCATTACAGATGATAAATTAAAATGATCTGCCCATTGATCACCTACTACATTTGAAATATTATTGACATCAAACACATTTTGCAATTTTTCAATTAATCCATCAGTAACATGCACATCGAAATACTTTATGTTAAGCAAAGGAACAACATAACGATCATGAAAAGGTCGTGTATCCATATCGTGAAAAACACAACTGGAAGCAACAACAATATCACCCACTTTTAAATCGGCATGAATACCACCTGCAATTCCGGTAAATAAAATTTGGTTAACATTAAAAACATCAATCAATGTTGTTACAGTAGATGCCGCAGCTACTTTTCCCCATCTAGAAAAAACAACAATAACATTTTTGTCATTAATAGTACCTGAAATATAATCTCGTCCTCCAATAGTTTTTATTTCAGGATTTTCAACCAGCTTTACAACACCTTCAATTTCTTCAGGCATTGCTGCCATAATACCGTATATCATTTCAATTATTTTGAATTTAAAATTGATTTTATTGTTTTTAAATTTTTGTATTCAAGCATTGCATCTGACATTGAATCGATACTAGCAAGAATTGTGTTTTTCTTTTCATTATCGTTCCAAATCTCTTTTAATGGTGTCATCGAAACTTTAACACTAAACAATGCATGAATATGATCACCAAGAGGAACGGTGGTTTGTACTTCAGTTCTAAAATACAAATCATCTATTACCTTAGGAGCATATTTATCTTTCAATGATGGATGCTGATTATATGATGGATTTGCAGTTATCGTCCACACGTATCTTCGGTGTGGCCCTTTAGTACTATCAGAAAGCAATGCTCCCATCTTATCACTCATCTTCAATAATAAATCCGAGTCAGGAATAGGCTGATGGATTTCAAAAAACGATTTGCCTACTATCTGAGAAGGAACAAATCCGCTTGGTGAACAAAAACAAATCGCTATTACTTTTCCAAGAGATAAAATAGCTATGTCTTCTTCGACATTTAAGGCAAGGTCTCTTATCGTCGATACAGAAGGTAGATTATATTTACTTGTAATAGTAATTAAACAACTAAACAACTCCTCACTTATTATTTCATCTGCTAAATGACCAAAAAACACTTCTAACTCTTTACGCTTATATCCAATTGAAGCATCAGATATTGGAGTTAAAGAAAAATCATCTTTCAATTTAATGATATCAGGAGCAGTGCTATAAGGCACCTTTACAGGAAATATGATTTGATCTGCTTGCATAAATTGATTTGCGAATGTACAACAAGTAAATTGCTTTTAAAAAAAGGACATTTATCATAGACATTAAGAGATTAATCAGGTTTTATTAAGTAAAACGCAACAACCTTTGTTGAAACTAATATTAAGATCATGAAAAAATTACTTACACTTTTATTTTGCTTTTTTGCCTTGGGTAGTTTTGCTCAGGTAAAACCAGTTGATTCAACTAATCTTCAAAAGCCAATAATCTACAAAGTAACTCTTAACTCAGGCAAAATTTATGTTGGAGAAATTTTAAGTCAAGATTCCAAAGAAGTATTACTTACAACCAAAGAAATTGGGCAAGTATTAATTCCTAAATATGAAATAAGCCTAATTGAACAAATATCCGAGATTGAATTAAGTGAGGATGGCTTGTATAAACCATCTGAAACTTTTGCCACTCGTTATTTTATTACAACAAATGGATTACCTATCAAAAAAGGTGATAGTTATATTCTATGGAATTTATATGGGCCCGACTTTCAATTTGGCGTATCGAATAATTTCGGGATTGGAATTATGACCACTTGGGTTGGGGTTCCAATTATTGCACAAGCAAAATATTCTTTCAAATTAAGCGAAAATGCCCACCTCGGTATAGGCACATTAGTAGGTACAGGATCATGGGTAGCTTCTGATTTTGGACTTGCACTTCCATACACTTCATTCACGCTAGGCGACAGAAGAACGAATGCTACATTTTCTGCTGGATATGGAAGCGTTTGGAGTGATGGACAATCAAGTGGCCGTGCGCTTATTTCAATTGCAGGAATGAAAAAAGTTTCTAATAAAATAAGTATCGTTTTTGATTCTTTTATTGTTCCACCGAGTGGGTATAAAGATGTGACAACTACCGATATGATTTACAATCCTATTACTCAGTTATATGAGGAGAAGACGACAACAACACGTGAGAAAAGAACAGGACTAAGTATTTTCATTCCTGGTATCAGGTGGCAGTTATCAGAAAACAAAGCCTTTCAATTTGGATTTACCGGATTTAGTATTGATGGAGATATGGCACCAGCTGCAATACCAATGGTACAATGGTTTCGCAAATTATAAATCTATTTTAATTTGAGTTTTTGTCCCGGCTTAATTAAATCACTATTCAGCTTATTAAGCTTGCGAAGTTTTGCAATTGGAACTTTAGTTTTTAAAGCAATACCTCCAAGAGTATCATTCTTTTTTACTGTGTAAACGAAAGGTGTTTTATCTTTCTTCTGTGTTTTTGTGGATTTATTTTCTTTAACAACCGCTTTCGCATTTTGCTGAATCAAATCGGCGTTATGAATAGTTAAAGAATCAGTGATTACTGTATCAACTTCCTGCATCAATGAACTGTC
>JBDKGQ010000155.1:0-3833 GCA_039798145.1 Bacteroidota bacterium | reverse complement strand
AGAACTCCACCCAATACACCGATAGAGAGCCCTGCTTTAAAAATTTTCGAAAAAGAAATAAATCCTTCATTTTGTGACTTAAAATCTTGAACAAATTGATAAATAAAATAAGCCAATACTACCAGGCTTATGTAATTCAAATAATTTGCAGCACTGGAACGGTTCAATTCGGTAACATACATTACTAACATCAATAGTATTGAAAACCCTCCGTAATAAAGTCCGTAACTAACTTCTCTTTTCATAAGTTTGTGTGTTTTGATTTAGGATGTAAAAATAGAAAAATGTTTGTAAGAGCGATAGAAGATGTAAGCAGGTTCACAAAGCCCATCCATAGTATTATGCGATTGTATCCAAGCAATCACGTGATGCCAGGGTCGGCAACTTTGTTTTTTGTGAATGACAATGGAGTTGCAATTACTTGCCGCCATGTAGCTGAACAAATTCTTCAAACAGAGCAAATCAATCAGCAATATCTACTTTTTTCTCAACGACGTTTTCGATTAAAGAACGACGAACATTACGATAACAACTTAAAAGACATAGAGGGCGAATTCAACTTCAGAGACAATTCGATTGTTCAAATGAAGCAAAGCTTTTTAGGTTGCTTCGATAAAATCACTTCCCTCGATTGTCATTTGCATCCTACTCAAGATTTAGCAATTTTGGTGTTTAAAGGATTTACTAAAATCTTGTATCAAGGACATGCTCGATTCAAATCGGAAGATAACGACGTAAGACAAGGAAAACAGCTTTGTCGATTAGGTTTTCCATTTCCGGAGTTCAATAATTTCAAATACAACTACAAAACAGATGAAATTGAATGGACGAAAGAAGGTAATGCTTGGTCGCCGAGTTTTCCAATTGATGGAATTGTCACGCGCATGCTTGCACCCAATGGAAAAATTGTAGGGATTGAAATGAGTTCTCCTGGTTTACGCGGACAAAGTGGCGGACCTCTCTTCGACCATGAAGGTGTAATTTACGGAATGCAAAGCTCTACTAAGCATTTGCACTTAGGTTTCGATTTAGTAGATTTTGAAATTCCGTTTGGGAGTGAAGTCAAAAAAGTCAGCAACTCCCCTTTCCTGCACGTGGGACAGTGCATACATGTATCGATTATCAAAGACTTTTTACGACTCCATCAGGTTGAATTCTTCGAAGATTAAATTAATTATCCCGATTCTCTGTTTTTAGAGATGAAATAAGGTCTAATTATTCCGTTTTTTAAATTATTTTTGCAGACTTAAAATTTGAATCATGGGATTAAAATGCGGGATCGTAGGATTACCCAACGTGGGAAAATCGACTTTATTTAATTGTTTATCGAATGCAAAGGCTGTTGCAGCCAATTTTCCATTCTGTACAATAGAGCCAAACATTGGGGTAATTACGGTGCCAGACGATCGTTTGAATGAATTAGAAAAATTAGTAAAACCACAACGTGTAGTTCCAACAACAGTTGAGATTGTAGATATCGCAGGACTTGTTCGTGGAGCAAGTAAAGGAGAAGGATTAGGAAATCAGTTCTTAGGAAATATTCGCGAGTGTGATGCAATCCTGCACGTATTACGTTGCTTTGATGACCCTAATGTAGTGCACGTTGATGGACAGGTAAATCCAGTGAGAGATAAAGAAACTATCGATATCGAACTTCAATTAAAAGATTTAGAAACGATTGAAAAAAGAATGCAGCGAATTGAAAAAGCTGCGAAAGTGGGTACGGATAAAGATGCTAAGAAGACGTTTGAAATTTATTTGACATTAAAATGTCATTTAGAAAAAGGATTATCAGCACGCTCTGCTCCTCTTTCGGAAGAAGAATGGAAGATAGTTGAAGACTTAATGTTGTTAACGACGAAGCCTGTTCTTTATGTATGTAATGTTGATGAAGGATCTGTTGTAAATGGCAACCAGCATGTAGATGCCGTTCGTAAAGCTATTGAAGGTGAGAATGCAGATATTTTAATTATTGCTGCTGCTATTGAAGCGGACATTTCTCAGTTAGAAAGTTTCGAAGACAGAAAAGCATTTTTAGATGATTTAGGATTAACGGAATCAGGCGTTGCGAAGTTGATTAAAGCAGCTTACCAATTATTAAAGCTTCAAACGTATTTTACCGCTGGTGAAAAAGAAGTTCGTGCCTGGACAATTCACGAAGGGATGACAGCGCCTCAAGCGGCGAGTGTAATTCATACTGATTTCGAAAAAGGATTTATCAGAGCAGAAGTAATTCACTATGAAGATTTCTTAAAATATGGATCTGAATCAGGCTGTCGCGATGCTGGTAAACTTGCAGTAGAAGGAAAAGAGTACATTGTGCAGGATGGCGATTTAATGCATTTCAGATTTAACGTATAAACGATTATATTTAACCTTATAAATTAAGCTCACTATGGGACGCGCATTTGAAAAAAGGAAACATAAAATATTTGCGAATAACGCAAAAAATGCAAGAGCATTTACTCGTATAGGAAAAGAGATTGCCATTGCAGTTAAATTAGGAGGATCTAGTCCTGATGGGAACCCACGATTAAGAATGGTTATGCAAAATGCGAAAGCATTGAACATGCCGAAAGATCGTGTAGAAGCAGCTATCCATCGAGCAGCCGCGAAAGATGCGAAAGCGATGGACGAAGTAATCTTTGAAGGATACGGTCCACATGGAGTTGCTGTATTAGTTGAAACGGCAACGGATAATAACACACGTACGGTTGCAAATATCCGTATGTACTTTAACCGTGCAGAAGGTTCATTAGGAAAGACTGGATCATTAGATTTCATCTTTAACCGCAAAGGGATTTTCACGATTGAAAAAGGCACTCGCACATTAGAAGATTTAGAATTAGAACTAATCGACTTTGGGGCAGAAGAATTTGAATCTGATGAAAACGAAGTAGCAGTTTATACATCCTTCTCTGACTTTGGTCCGATGCAAAAAGCATTAGAAGAAAAAGGAATTACAATCATCAGTGCAGAATTAGATCGCATACCTGCTACCTACGCAGAAGTAGATGATGCACAGCGTGCGGAAGTGATGAAGATGATTGAAAAGATTGAAGAAGATGAAGATGTGCAGAATGTATTTCACAATATGCGCGAAGAAGAATAAATAGCATTTTACCTATAAATAAAAACGGGCCGTAGTAAATACTACAGCCCGTTTTTTTATTGAGTAATCGCGACTATAAAAAATTCAAACGCGACATAAATACATCTTTATATGATTTTCCTATTGGAATCGTTTTATCTCCGATAAGAACAGAATTTTCATCAAGCACAGTTATTTTTTCCAGAGGAATAATATAAGAACGATGTACACGTAAAAATTTAGAAGAAGGCAATTTCATCTCTACATCTTTCATTGTTGAGTGAATGATAAACTGATCTGTATTCGTTTGAATAATCACATAATTATCCATTGCTTGAATCCATTGCACATTATCTAAATACACTTTTACAAGCATAGATCCTTTCTTCACGAAGAAAGAATTTTGCACCACCTGATTATCCATAACTGTAGATGGAGCAACTTGCGCAGCAGCAGGTGCTGAGTTATCTGCAGCATCAGTAATCACAATTGCAACACCCAGGAAATTATCCTTTTCATCGCGCACAGCAGAAGCCGTTATATTGCAAGGAATATTGCTATTGTCTTTTTTAATGATCACATACGCATTTGAAAGAGAGAAAACATTATCTCTTACCACATTGCTTTTCAACTCGTCTTTTGTAATTGATACTCCGCCCTCTTTTTCAATTCCAATCAAAGAATAAACATCCAATCCAATTGAATCCATACCACTTAATCCCCCGCAAATAGCAAGAGCTTT
>JBDKGQ010000154.1:0-3898 GCA_039798145.1 Bacteroidota bacterium | reverse complement strand
GGAAATGGTCCACTACCCACACGAGTACAATAGGCTTTAAAAATACCATACACCTCACCTACAGCAGAAGGAGGAATGCCTAATCCTATACAAGTACCGGCAGTTACTGTATGTGAAGAAGTCACGAAAGGATATGATCCGAAATCAACATCCAATAAAGACCCTTGCGCACCTTCAGCTAATACTGATTGTCCACTGCGGATATTATTATTTAACTCGTACTCGCTATCAATTAATGTTAATTCTTTTAGCAATTCAATCCCTTCAAAAAATCCTTGCTCCATAGATGGCAAGTCATACTCGAAATCGTATTGCTTTAACATTGAAATATGCTTATCGACTAGCTTCTTATAATTAGCTAAAAAATCAGGATGCTCTATATCTCCAACGCGTAAACCATTGCGACCAGTTTTATCCATGTAAGCAGGACCAATACCTTTTAAGGTGGAACCGATTTTTTCTTTTCCTTTTGCAGCTTCAGATGCGGCGTCAATCAAACGATGAGAAGGAATAATCAAATGCGCCTTGCGGGAAATTTTCAAGTTGCCTTTTACATTTACACCACGGCTAACTAAAGCATCGATTTCTTTTTTGAAAACCACAGGATCTATCACTACTCCATTACCTATCACATTACTCTTCCCATCGTGAAATATCCCTGATGGAATAGTATGCAAAACATGCTTTGTCCCTTCAAACTCTAGTGTATGACCAGCATTCGGTCCGCCTTGAAAACGTGCAATAACATCGTAGCGAGGAGTAAGTACATCCACTACCTTCCCTTTACCTTCGTCTCCCCATTGAAGACCTAATAAAACATCAACTTTCATAATAATTTTTAATTAGCAAATGATTTAGCTGCTGCCTCTTCATTTTCCAGTACTGAAAAAACATTGTTTAATTTAGTAATCACCAACAATGAATTAATTTTTTCAGGAACAGCGCAAATAACTGCTTCACCACCTGATTTTCTTGCTTTCGATAAAATATTTAGTAAAACATTTAATCCTGTACTATTCATATATTGAAAAGCAGATAGGTCGATAACATAATTTAAATGTTCTCCTTCAGAATGAGAATCAATCTCCTCCATTAGTCCGTTCGCTTGATTTTTCTCAATCAGATTACCATTTAATTTTATTAACGAATAACTATCTTTTTGTGTGATTTTAAATCCGAATTCCATAGTGTTTTTATATGTTGCTAAATTACTTGTTTTTTTCTTTCAAATTTTCACATTTTCCTTTTTGCGCCAACATATTGCATTTGCCAAATAAGTTCAAGCTGTGATGCGTAACATCAAAGCCTAAAATATCGCCCATCATTGATTGAATTTGCTGAATTCGAGGGTCGCAAAATTCTAATACCTTTCCACAATCCTGACAAATTAAATGATCGTGCTGTTTGTAGGCATACGACTTTTCAAACTGCGCCATGTTTTTCCCAAACTGATGCTTGGTAATTAAATCGCAATTCAAAAGATGTTCAATAGTATTGTAGAGTGTTGCACGACTCACATGATACTTTTTTGTTTTCATATGAGCAAAAAGCGACTCCACATCAAAGTGTTCGTTGATTGAATAGATTTCTCTTAAAATTGCAAATCGTTCAGGCGTTTTCCGAAGATTGTTTTTTTCGAGGTATTCCAGAAATACTGCATGTACCTTGTCGCCTATTTTTTCATTGGTACTATTCATAGTTGGAATCATTTTGATCGTTGTTGTTGTCAATCCTTACGACCGATAAAATACCTGGTAACTTTTCGATTTTCTTAATCAACTTTTTCAGATGTTCTGTATCGTGAACAAACAACATAATTGTTCCTTCAAACACACCATCATTACTTTCAATATTTAGCGAACGAATATTTACTTTCAATTCACTCGAAATAACTTTAGTGATATTATTAACTACGCCTACATCATCTAACCCTGTTAATTTTACTCCGGTTAAAAAGGCAATTTGCTCTTGTCCGAACCATCTTGCTTTTACAATCTTATTAGCGTAATTGGCCATTAATTGCATGGCATTAGGACAGTTCGTTCTATGGATAGATATACTATTTCCATCTTCAATAAATCCAAAAACGTCATCACCAGGAATCGGCGCACAGCAATCAGATAATTTATATTTAATCTGATCGATATCCTGACCTATCACCAACATGTCTGACTTTCCTCTAATCGACTTTACCAGTTCTTCAAATGTTTGCTGATCTGTTTTAAAGGTGTTTGGTAATTTACCTTGTTCCTTTAGATTGAAGAAGTCCTTTAAGTTACTCAAGTCGAGTGCACCAACAGCAATACGATAATAGAAATCAGTGATGTTCGTCACTTTAAAAAACATGAGCAATTCATTCACTGCATAATTAATTTTATCCAGCTTTAACGCCTTGATTTTTTTATCGAATATTTCTTTTCCTTCCTCGGCAAACTTCTTCTTATCCTCTTTTAACGCCGTTTTAATTTTTGATTTAGCCTTCGCAGTAACAACCATGTCTAACCAATTGTCCTTCGGACGTTGTTTACTGGCTGTGATAATCTCCACCTGATCACCGGAGTTAAGCACATGTGATATAGCGGCTAACTTATGATTCACCTTAGCACCAATGCACTTAGTTCCAATATCAGAGTGAATTTCAAATGCAAAATCGAGTGCTGTAGAACCAGAAGGAAGAGTTTTAATTTCTCCTTTGGGAGTAAACACAAATATTTCTTCCGCAAAAAGGTTTAATTTAAAGTCATCAATAAAATCTAATGCATTAGCATCCGGATTTTCAAGAGTCTCACGAATACGAGAAATCCACTCATCCAACGCTCCCTCGTGATTCGACTCTTTATATTTCCAATGAGCAGCATACCCTTTCTCTGCAATCTCATCCATTCGCTTGGTTCTGATTTGAACCTCCACCCACTTCCCTTCTTTACTCATCACTGTTGCGTGCAATGATTCGTAACCATTTGCTTTAGGAGTACTAATCCAATCACGTAAACGATCAGGATTAGGAGTAAAATAATCTGTTATTTTAGAGTATACTCTCCAACATTCTGCTTTCTCTAAATCATACGGACAATCAATAATAATTCGAATGGCAAATAAATCATACACTTCTTCGAAAGTGATGTTTTGCTTTTTCATTTTATTCCAAATGGAATTTATCGATTTAGGTCTGCCCTTTACTTCAAACTTAAAATGTTCGTTTTTTAATTCATCAATAAGCGGACGTGTAAAGTCATTGATGAATTTCTCACGATCTCTTCTACTCTGCTGTAACTTTAATGCGATAGAGCGATAAACATCTGGCTCTGTATATTTCAAAGCTAAATCATCTAGCTCTGTTTTGATGGCATAAAGTCCTAAACGATGCGCTAATGGAGCATATAGGTAAGCTGTTTCATTCGCAATTTTTAATTGCTTATCGCGAGGCATCGAACCAAGCGTGCGCATGTTATGCAAACGATCCGCTATTTTAATCAAGATCACACGGACATCATCACTCAGCGTAAGTAGCATCTTACGAAAGTTCTCTGCCTGCAAAGAACTCTTATGATCAAACACACCTGAAATCTTCGTTAATCCATCAACGATATTCGATACTTTTTTATTGAATAATCTTTCGAGATCATCCAATGTATAATGCGTGTCTTCTACCACATCATGCAATAAAGCACACACTACCGCCAATGCACCTAAACCAATTTCTTCTGCAACAATTTGTGCAACAGCTATTGGATGATAAATATAAGGTTCACCCGACTTACGACGCATGTCGCTATGTGCCTCTAATGATATATCAAAAGCCTTGCGAATCATCTTGCGTTCTTTTACATCAACATTCGATTTACAAGATTTTAAAAGCGCACGATATCGTTTTAATATTTCCTTTTTCTCTTGCTCT
>JBDKGQ010000153.1:0-3922 GCA_039798145.1 Bacteroidota bacterium | reverse complement strand
ATTCTATATTATCTGGATCCTTCTTGATAATTTTGATAATATTGACTTTCCGATTTCCTTCCGCTGATGCTATCTACTATTTGGTGGCAAGTATTTCAATCTTATTTGTTTTGCGGATTTATCAGATTGTCATTATTTCAAAGTACTTGAAGAAAGAAGTTCGAAACTAATTGGCCATCTTCTAGCCGCCTTCTGTTTTTTTTGTATTTTCAGCAACCAAATCACAAAAAAAATGGAAATCAAACAACAAAATTCAGGTAATGCCTTCTTAATACTTATATCAGTATTCTTTTTTTGGGGATTCGTAGCAGCAAGTAATGATATTTTAATTCCTGTATTTAAGGAGAAGCTAAATTTAGAACAATGGCAAAGCCAGATGATTTCTTTCGCCTTTTATGTGGCCTATACTGTTGGTTCTCTCATTTATTATTTTATTTCTAAAGCTACTGGGGGTGATTTGCTCAACCGACTTGGTTACAAAAACGGAATAGCGTTAGGTTTGACGATTTCTGCTGTTGGGTCATTATTGTTTTACCCAGCCGCTGAACAAGCATCTTTCGGATTAATGATTTCTGGATTGTTTATCGTAGCACTCGGATTCTCATTGCAACAAACAGCTGCTAATCCACTGGCAATTACTATCGGTGATCCTAAGAAAGGTGCACAACGTTTAAGTTTGGCAGGTGGTATTAATAACGTTGGTACTACCATCGGACCAATCATTGTTTCATTCGCCATTTTTGGTGCGATAAAAGAAGGTGCTAAACTGGATTCTTTATCAGCAGTGAAAGTGCCTTACCTAATTTTAGGAGCAGCATTTTTAATCGTGGCAGTTCTTTTCAAGTTTTCAAGTTTACCTAATCAGATTCACTATGATGATGTAAAAGAAGATACTGTTGATGATAATAATTCAAAATCGGTTTTGTCTTACCCTCAATTATGGATGGGAATGATCGCCATCTTCTTGTATGTTGGTGTCGAAGTTTCTACCGCATCTAATTTGCCTGAGTATATGAAGGTTTATCTAAATACTCCTACCAATGAAATCGCACCTTATGTTTCCTTGTTCTGGGCTAGTTTAATGATTGGTCGCTGGACAGGTGCCGTGGGAGCAATGGATGTAACTTCAGGATTAAAAAATATTTTGAAATGGTTATTACCATACGCAGCCTTCGGGATTTTCTTGTTGGTGAATACAATTGCCAATCATGATATATCAATCTTCTTCGCTTACGCTGCTGTAATAGTTGTTTTAATTCTTGCTGATTATTTAAGTAGCGGAAATCCTGCAAAGCAATTATTGATTTTTTCTTCCTTCGGAATTATTGCTCTGTTAACAGGAATGCTTACTTCAGGTATGACAAGTGTGTATGCGTTTATCTCTGTTGGATTGTTCTGCTCCACTTTGTGGCCTTGTATTTTTACGTTGGCTATTGCAGGCTTAGGTAAGAAAACAAATGAAGGCTCAGGATTTTTAATTATGATGATTATGGGTGGAGGATTCGTTAGTTTATTGCAAGGGGTCTTAGCAAGCAATGATTTATTAGGAATACGCTATAGCTATTTCGTTGGTGTTGCTTGTTTCTTATATCTTGCTTATTACGGATGGAGAGCAAAGTCAATTCTTGCATCTCAAGGCATCGACTATGATCAAAAATCTACTTCAGCTCACTAATCTGATTTTATAAAATCACATGTTTCAAAAAATCATTCTTGCACTTGTATTAATTTGTGGTGTGAGTCATGCGACCTATTCGCAAACGGAATTACCAATTATTCCTAAGCCAGATACTATCATTTATTATAACGGTAATTTCAGTTTTTCAAACGACATGAAAATTGTTGCTTCAAAATCAAATTACGCTGTAGCACAACAATGGTTGAATGGAAGTGCTAAATTGAATTTTGCCCGTGCGTCTCACCCTTCAAAAAAAGTAAAGAATATTATTTTGAAAGTGGATGCGAAAAATTTAACGGAAGGGTATATGCTTACCGTTACAGCTAATAAAATTGAATTAGTTGCAGGTAAAAAAGGATTGATTCGTGGTTTAGCAACAATTACGCAACTTGCATGGTATGCGTCTGAGCATAATAATCAAATTCCTTGTTTGCAAATTAATGATGATCCTGCATTTGGTTATCGTGGTGTGCATTTAGATGTTTCGCGACATTTCTTTGATGTAACATTTATTAAAAAATACATCGACTTAATCGCACTCTATAAAATGAATACTTTTCATTGGCATCTTGTCGATGATCAAGGTTGGAGAATTGAAATTAAAAAGTATCCCAAGTTGACATCTGTTGGAGCAAATCGCGCAGGAAGTATGATAGGACCTTATCGTGATCATAAAATCGACTCCATACCTTATGGTGGATTCTATACCCAAAAAGAAATTAAAGAGGTTATTAAGTATGCATCTGCTCGTGGGATAACGATAATTCCAGAGATTGAAATGCCAGGACATTCAATGGCGGCATTGGCTGCTTATCCGGAGTTTTCTTGTAAAGGTGGTCCATTTCAGGTATCAACTGGATGGGGTGGATTTGATGATGTGTTTTGTAATAAAGAATCAACGTTTAAATTTTTAGATGATGTGCTCGATGAGGTAGCTCATCTGTTTCCTTCTGAGTATATTCATATCGGTGGAGATGAATGTCCGAAGTCGCGTTGGAAAGAATGTCCGGTTTGTCAGGAAGTAAAAACGAAAAACAATCTGAAAGATGAATTTGAATTGCAGAGTTATTTTATTCAACGCATAGAAAAGATTCTTGAATCAAAAGGAAAGAAGTTAATTGGATGGGATGAAATTTTAGAAGGTGGCCTCGCACAAAATGCAACAGTAATGAGCTGGCAAGGTATAGAAGGAGGAATTGCTGCGGCGACATCAAATCATTATGCAATCATGACACCAGGTTCTCATTGTTATTTTGATCATTATCAAGGAGAGAAAAATTTGGAGCCACTTGCTATTGGCGGATTTACACCACTTGAAAAAGTATATGCATATCAACCAATACCGGATACGCTGAAAGGCGAGCAACGTAAGTATATTCTGGGTGCGCAAGCAAACCTATGGACGGAATACATGTATGATACAAAACAAGTAGAGTATATGTTGTTTCCACGATTAGAAGCATTAAGTGAAGTGCTATGGTCTGATTCATTAACTCGTAATTATCCTCGCTTCGAGAATAAAGTAATTCAACATCAGTCATTACTTAAAAACTGGAATGTCAATTTTGCGAAAAGCTATTTGCGTCCAACAGTTACCATAAGCCCAACTGAATCACTTGGAGAATTAACAATCCAAATCACACCAAAAGAAAATCAGAAAATCGATTTGTCGTGGAATAACAGCGATTACGAACCCTATACTGATCTTGTATCAATTGATGAATCTGGATTGCTTAAAATCAGAAGTGTTTTAAATAGTGACACCGTTACATTGGTAAAGAACTTAACTATTGCGCCCTCTTCTGGTGCTAACGTTACTGTATTAACGCCAACAAAAGGTAATTATGCAAATCCTCCTGCAACATTAACAGATGGCGTTGTTGGCGAGTTTCCATGGGCAACCAAACATTGGCTAGGATGGCTTGGTAAAGATGCTGTTCTTACTGTAGATATGAAAGATACTTTTGCAATCGATAGCGTAAAAGTGATTTACCTCAATGATCGCGGTAGTTGGATTCATGCACCTGCATCAATGACAATTCAAAATGATTCCGTTAATGCTGTTCAGGTTGTGAAAAACGAAAATGCAATTTGTTCTATCGTTTATAGCAAACCATTTTTTTCTGATAAGGTAAATATCACTGTAAAGTCGATTGGTAAAGTGCCTGAGGGAAATCCCGGAGCAGGATCTAACAGCTGGTTGTTTATTAGCGAAGTGATGGTTTATGGACATAAGAAAAATGA
>JBDKGQ010000152.1:0-6950 GCA_039798145.1 Bacteroidota bacterium | reverse complement strand
AGCAAATATCGCTTTTGCATCATCATCTGTCATCTTTGAATAATTAGTCCAAGGCATTGGAGGCAATAATTTTCTCGCACCTTCAACACCTCTATAATTTCCATGTTTTAATGCGCTGATAAATTGCGCTTCTGTCCATGTTCCAATACCAGTGGTATCTGGTGTTATGTTGGCCGCAAAAGAAATACCCCAAGGCCCTTTTGTTGCTGTACCGTTAAAATTAAATAACAACCACTTAGAAGCTGTCTCTGCATCGAATTTATCTAATGCTAATCCAGAGGGGTGGCCTGACATTAAAAAGTCAGGATCAGGTATTGGTCCATTAGGAGTCATTTTCTTTGGTGAATGACAATCATTACAACCACATACAGACACTAAATATTCGCCATGCGAAACTAAACCTGCAGAATCAGTTATTGTTTTTGTATTTATAGTTTGCGTATTTTTTGATTCTTGACTGCAAGCTATTATTACAATTAATAGCATTGATAAAATAAATGATTTTTTCATACGGTCATTCTTTCGTTAATGATTTTTATTTACGTTGATGTAAAAATAAAAAATGATAGATAGATTTATTACTTACTTTCCGATACAAAACTTACTAAAGATATTCCCCAATAAATCATCAGAATAAATCTCTCCGGTAATCAATCCTAAATGATAAATAGCATCTTTTAGGTCTAAAGCGAGTAGGTCAGAGGTTAGGTTACTGTGCATTCCTGTAATAACTCTCACTAATGCATCTTCTGCTTTTGCTAGGGCTCCTTCGTGGCGAGCATTCGTGACTAACTGGTTTTCGTTTTCTAAGGAAGCTACTCCTGAACCTATGATTAATTGCTTTTTTAATTCTTCTAAATGCAATTGCGTTTTTGCAGCAATAAAAATGACATTGGGTAGTGTAGTGTAGTCGACTAATTTTGATTGGTCATGTAAATCGCACTTGTTCACAACCGTTAGGATGAATTTATCTTCTCCTACTTTATTTTGTAAATCGGTAATTTCTTCTTCAATTTCTTTTGCAGTGCTCTGTGCTGGATCACATAAGTATAGAATGATATTCGCCTTGCGCGCATATTCATACGAACGTTCTACACCTAATTGTTCAATCACGTCACCCGTAGCACGTAATCCCGCTGTATCCATAAATCGGAAACGATATCCATCAATCACTAACTGATCTTCGATTACATCTCTTGTTGTACCTGCTATATCGCTTACAATTGCCTTATCATCGTTTAGGAGCGCGTTTAGCAATGTGCTCTTGCCCACATTCGGTTTCCCCGCTATAACCACAGGAATCCCATTTTTAAGCGCATTACCAGTTGCGTAACTTTCACGAAGTGTATGAACCGATTTCAATAATTCATTAACCAACTTCGATAATTGATCACGATTAGCAAATTCCACATCTTCTTCTGCAAAGTCTAATTCTAATTCAATCAAAGAAGCAAAATTTAAAAGCTGAGTTCGCAGTTCTTGAATTGCATGACTATATCCACCTCGTAATTGTTGCATAGCCGTTTGATGTGCACTTGCATGTTGAGATGAAATCAAATCTGCTACAGCTTCCGCTTGCGATAAATCAAGTTTACCATTTAGAAAAGCACGCAAGGTGAATTCGCCAGGCTCGGCTAATCGCGCACCTTTCTGTTGCAATAATTGTAAAATCTGTTGCTGGATATAAGTGGATCCGTGGCAACTGATTTCAATGGTGTCTTGTCCTGTATACGAATGAGGATTTTTAAAAACACTGACCAATACTTCATCTAATGTTTGATTATCTAAAACAATATCGCCAAAATGTAAAGTATGCGAAGTAATGCTTTCAAAGTTTTTTACTTTTCCTTTCTTCGTTTTAAAGACCGATTCAACAATAGGGAATGTATTAGGACCAGAAACACGAATTACTGCAATGGCGCCAAGGCCTGGAGCTGTTGCTAACGCACAAATGGTATCTGCCTGATTGGGTAAATGCATCCGGCAAAAATAAAGAATCCACCGCAATGCAGTGGACTCTTTCTATGTATTGTATGGATTATTCTTTAATAAACTTCAAAGTATGTGATTGCTGATTAATACTTGCCCTCACAAAATAAAATCCCGAAGGTAAATTAGTACCAATTTCCCCTTGCCAAATTCCTTCTTCTTGATAGTCGTTCATAGGATTAGCAACCAATTGTCCGTTGATATTGTAAACTTCTATATTCAATTTCCCCCCTTCGGTTATTAGCATTTCAATAGTTGAAGAATTGCTCGTTGGGTTGCGTTGGGTTGGGGTATATCTTTAATGGCTGACTGAAATCTATGATAGGCGCTTGTGATCCTGTTCTTAAAACCGTAGTGCCTAAATCTTGCTTTAGTCCAATGACTAATGATGTGGACTTATTAAACACAACAGGATTACTCGCAATATCATTTACAACAGCCGTGTTAGTTGTATTTGGATGTTGAATTGACATAAACATAAATTTATTGTCAGGTGTGAAGGTGATACCTGTTGGTTCACCGCCTAAAGGAACTCTTCCGAAGATGGAAACCTTTGGAGAAGCTTGTGTATGTCCTTTTTTAACAACCCAGATATAATTATTTCCACCATCTTGTAATACCCACAAATTACCTTCATTGTCAAATGCAAGATTGTCATTGCCTAATCCCCATGCTGTTGTCGTAACACCACTACCGTTAGCAATTGAATAACTAGCGCCACCAACAAAGGTTTCAAAATTAGAGATACCTGTTCCTGTATCTTTAAATCGATAAACACGTCCATAGCCTTTTGATGAGAAATAAACCATTGTATCAGGACCGACTTCTACATCTTCAACACCGTTGAATTGAGTGGCACCAAGACCTAATACTGTATTGTAGATATAGTTTCTTTGTGTTTGAGTTGTATTAGGCACTTGAATCCACGTTCCAGTAGTTGAGGCAGAAATACCTGAAGATAATGGATTAGTTAACTTTAAAACATACAAGTTGCCCGCCGATAAATTTGTAGCAGTTGTAGCTACGAATTTGTAAACACATCAACAGCATCTTCTCCATAGTAAACCGTTTTATTATCTTTTGCTATACATGCATTTTCATGCGCCATTCTTCCCATAGCCCATAGCTTTTGTTGTTTTGTTCCTCCGTTGTATTTACAAATACTATTTGATAGAGGATCAGATTCAACAAGCCAACCTACATCATGATATCCATCGTTATTTACGTCTCCACTATCTCTGGCTTCTTCACCACTTAATATTGTACCCCAAGGAGTGACAGCTCCAGAACAATTCTTGAAAAATTTGACAACATCTGCAGCAACTACACCCACTGCTTTTGAACTCGAGGTATTCCATAATTTACTAGATGGATTAAAGTTTATTTTGAAATTCGATACTCCACCAGTCGGAGTGTTTTCGTGATTAATCATTAAGTATCCATTGGTAGAAGACCCTGCAATTGGAACATAACCAGTAAAGTCAGTTCGAGCAGGAACTGTTCCTCCAGCTGTGTATGTTCTACCTTCTTGAGTGATTACTTGAAAGGTATGTGTTGATGGAATAACAAAGTTTTGCGTTTGTACTGTTGGTGATAATGATTCAAATGAACCAATTGATTTACTGCCGATTAATTGTGCAGCAAAATATAAATCGCTGCTGGTTGCGTTACATTGATGAACTTCAATTGCAATTACATTATTTCCATTAACGAAATAACTATTCGATAAATCAACCGATTGCCAAACGCTACCATTATCAGTAGCACAAGTGGATGCTAATGATGTATATGATATCGTACCTGTAGGCATATTTGAACGAAAGCGTTCCGTTCCATTGATGTAAACTACAACACCGTCATCTCTTTTTACATTTAATGTAATGCGTGAATATTTCGATGCAGGATTTGTAATTGCAACCGTTTTTCGAAAATATGTTGTAGGATATTTTGTTGATGAACTAGGTCCATAAGAGACAGATGTAGACAGACCTGTAATGCCATACCCTAAAGGAGCAAGTCCAGTAGACCATGTAGCATCGCTATAGGTACTACTATACCATGTGGTTCCTAAATTAATTCCTTTATCATTATACTTCCAAGTTGTGGAAGTATTGATTAGGGTGTCTTGGGAATGTGCAATAAACGGTAACAGAAAGACTAAGAGAAGTATTCTTGCTTTCATATAATTTTTAGTAACGACTACAATTTAAAAAACACAACTAAAAAATCACCGACAAATTTTGTCAATTAGCAAATAATAAGGATGAAAGGGCAAAAAACGATGATGAAAATTACCTAGTATTTTAAAAACTTTTCAGTTATCAGCTGGTCATTTATTTTTACGGATATCAAATAAAAACCGGGCATCAGCGATTCAGGAATTTCAAATTGATAATTACCTAATTCGAATTTGTCATTTGAAATTGGTGTAGCTATCAATTGTCCTGTTGTATTATAAATATTGATGGATACCATTGAAGATTCCAAGATGTTAAAGTTTAATGTAGCACTGCTAGCTGATGGATTTGGAAATATCTGAACGGCATTGTCAAGATTAATGCTGGTAATCTCTCTACTTATTTTCGTTTGATCACTTCCTAAATCTTGTTTCAACCCTATAACTATAGTTGCGCTTGCATTAAACACAACCCCATTTCCTGTAGCATCTTTCATTACGGCTTTATTCGTTGCAAACGGATGCTGTACTGACATAAACATAAACCGGTTGTCCGGTGAAAAAGTAATACCTGTTGGCTCCGATCCTGATGGCACAACTCCAAACAATTGTACTTTGGGAGCTGCAGATGTATGTCCTTTTTTTACAACCCAGATATAATTATTGCCGCCATCTTGAAATACCCAAAGATTCCCTTCATTATCAAATGCGAGATTATCATTCCCAACACCCCATGAAACGGAAGAATTACCACCTGCATGGCTAATAGGATAACTGACACCACTACCACCAGCAAACGTTTCAAAGTTCGTTACTCCAGCCCCGTTATCTTTAAAACGATAAATTCGTCCATATACCTTTGAGGTAAAATAAACCATCGTATCAGGACCAATTTCTGCATCTTCAATTCCATTAAAAGGAGTGCCACCTAAACCAATCACTGCATCATAAATAAAATTTCGTTTTGCTTTTGTATTGTTTGGTACCTGAACCCAAATTCCTGTTGATTTCAATGGAGCACCAGTAGAAGATAGGGTAGAGTCCATCTTTAAAACATATAATCTGCCATTAGATAGATTACCAGGATTATAAGCGATATACTTATAAAAACATCCGTCAGTATAATCTTCTCCAAAGTAAACAGTAACAGAATCATTCGCAACGCAGGCATTTTCATGCGCCATTCTTCCCATGGCCCATAATTTTTGTTGCTTGTTACCGCCGTTATATTTCATTACTTCTTTCGTGATAGGATTGATTTCAACTAACCATCCTGCATCTAAATAGCCATCTCCATTTAAATCAAAAGTATCTCTTGTTTCTTCGCCACTTAAAGATGTACCCCATGGAGTAATACCTCCTGAACAATTTTTATAAAGTTTTACTATATCCGTATCGTTTACAAATATTGGTTGTGACGACTGGATATTCCAAAGTTTGGTATTCGAATTAAATTTAATTTTAAAATTAGATACAGAGCCTATAGGCGCATTTTCATGATTAATGTGTAAGTATCCATCTTCACTAGAACCATTAACTGGTATATAACCTGTGAAATCTGCACGACCAGGAACTTTTCCTCCAGTGGTATAACGTCGTCCTTCTTTTGCTAAAACTTGAAAAGTATGCGATGGAGGTATAACGAATGTTTGATTTTGTGTGATGGGAGAAATTGATTCAAAGCCTGCCATCGACTTACTTCCAATCAAACGAAGATTGAAGAGTAAATCGCTGCTCGTTAAATTACATTGGTGTAATTCGACAGCTATTAAGTTATTCCCATTCGTAAAATAATTGGCTGCAATATCAAAGAGTTGCCATATGCTTCCATTATCAGTCGCACAAGAACTTGAAAATGTGGAGTAGGATATAGTGCCAGTTGGCATATTCGAACGTAATACTTCTACGCCGTTAACATATATCACAACTCCATCATCACGACGAATATTGAATTGAATCTTTGAATATAGGTCGCACGGATTACTCACGTTTACCCATTTACGAAAATAGGTCGTTGTAAATTTATTGGTAGAAGAAGACCCAAATGAAATATTAGTATTTAATCCAGATAATCCATATCCTAAAGGTGCAGAGCCCTGATTCCATCCAGCATCGCTATAATTAAGATCTTTCCATGAACTCCCTAAATCAACACCTGCATCATTATATTTCCATAAAGCCCCAGCATTTAAAAGTGTGTCTTGTGCTTTTACAGAAGAGGTTAAAATGAATAATGATAAAATAAGCCCAATTCGTAGTTTCATAGTAAGTTCAAATTTACGCTCCTTAAAGGTGAGAATGAAATTTAATGCTGTCTTAATAGCTGAATAGAATTTATTAAGAGGTAAAGGTTGATATTTATAAGTTGAATCAGATTTATTTTAAATTTGTACAAACTAGTAAACACCTTATAACCCTTTATGTTTTTTGTCCTTTCCAAAATTCTGGATTTGCTAATCTCTCCTACGATTTGGATTATCGGATGTTTCCTATTGGCGTTAATTCTTAGAAATAAGAAGGCGACAATTTCTAAAAGGTTATTTATTGCCGGGGTAATCTCCATTTTATTTTTCACAAATCCTTTTATGGTTAATTGGGTGATGAATAAATGGGAGGTAATCGCCTATTCTTCGGAAGAAATTAAATCCCCTTATGAAGTTGGAATTGTATTGGGCGGAAGTACACGTTATTACGATAACGTTAGTAAGCGGATGGTCTTTAGCAGTAGTGCTGATCGATTAATGCAAGCCGTTGAGCTTTATCATCAAGGTAAAATAAAAAAGAT
>JBDKGQ010000151.1:0-3929 GCA_039798145.1 Bacteroidota bacterium | reverse complement strand
GCAGTTGACTTTTTTGAAAACATGCCTTCTATCCGACATAAAATAAAGACGCTTAAAGAAGTAGGATTAGGTTATATCACTCTCGGACAACAAAGCACAACTTTATCAGGAGGTGAAGCGCAACGCGTTAAACTTGCAACTGAACTAGCGAAAAAAGATACCGGTAATACACTCTATATTCTTGACGAACCCACAACAGGTTTGCATTTCGAAGATGTTAGAATACTATTGGATGTATTAAACATTTTAGTTGATAAAGGAAATTCAGTGCTTGTGATTGAGCATAATATGGATGTAATTAAAATGTCTGATTACATAATTGATATCGGTCCTGAAGGTGGTAGTAAAGGCGGACAAGTAATCGCAACAGGAACTCCTGATGAACTTATTAAAAATGAGAAATCTATAACTGGTCAGTACTTAAAACAAGAATTTGACTGGATGAAAAAAACCTTTTCCAATTAATTCCGTTAAAGTCCAATTACTATGAATAAAGAAGAAGCTAAAATCCGTCGTGCATTTTCCGAAAGAGATAAACAAGAAAGAAAATCACAAGACACCTGGCAAGTTTTTAAAATCATGGGTGAGTTTGTTGAAGGTTTTGAAAAGCTTGGACAACTCGGACCATGTGTTACCATTTTTGGATCGGCAAGAACAGCGCCTGATAGTAAGTATTACTTAATGGCAGAAGAAATTGCAAAGCTTCTCACGCAAGAGGGATACGGAATTATTACCGGTGGTGGACCAGGAATCATGGAAGCTGCAAACAAAGGAGCGCAAATGGCAAAGGGAACATCTGTTGGATTAAACATCAAACTTCCTTTTGAACAAACATGTAACCCATACATCGATCATGATAAAAACATCACGTTCGATTACTTCTTTGTAAGAAAATTAATGTTCATGAAATACGCACAGGGATTCATCGCGTTACCTGGTGGATTCGGAACAATGGACGAGCTATTCGAATCGTTAACCCTTATTCAAACAGGGAAAATTGCTAAGTTCCCAATTGTATTAGTTGGTAAAGAATATTGGAAAGGACTTCACGAATGGATCATTAATGTACTGATTGAAGAGAAGTATATTAGCCCTGATGACATCAACTTAATCACCATTGTAGATACAGCAGCAGAAGCCGTTTCTGTTATAGATGCCTTCTATACGAAGTATATGCTAAAACCAAACTTTTAGTGGTTTTGTAAGATTCTTCGATTTTTTCTCAAATTACCACCTCCCCTTTTTCGTTATTGCGTAACAAGTTCGAGCAATTTGTTGTAGAAAAGAAACTATTAAAAATTTCTTTATGCAATCGAACCAACTACAAGAATTACTGCAATCACAATTAGGAAGCGATATTATCAATCACCCCAATTATTCAACATTAATTGATTCGTTAAATGAAAACTTTAACGAACTGAAAATTAAAAATGAATTATTAGAGCGTTCAAGTAATGCTTCGGTTGATGCATATAACAAATTACTTTTTATTAATAAGCAATTGAACAACGAGTTGAGTTTTATTAATGAAAAAACAAAAAATCTGTTATGCACGATTGCTAAAGAAAAAGGTACATCGCCAGCTGAATATTCATCATTACAGCTAGATGAAACTTTTCAAATTTTACAAAACGAAATTTACAAGTGGAAATCGCTTGAAGAAAAACATAAGCATAGCCTTGCAACATTAGAGAAAGCAAACAAAGAATTAGATCAGTTTGCTTATGTCGTTTCTCATGACTTAAAAGCTCCATTACGTGCGATTGCTTCTTTGGCAGACTGGATTGAAGAAGATACAAAAGATAAAATCTCCGATGATTCAAGAAGCAATTTAAATATGCTTAAAGGAAGAGTATTAAGAATGGAAGCATTAATTCACGGAATCCTTTCTTATGCTAAAGCAGGGAAAATAAAATGCGAATCGAAAGTAATCGACTTAAACTATCTGTTAAATGAAATCATCGATAGTTTAAACCCGCCGAGCTTCTTCCAAATTCATATTCAGGAAAACTTACCATCAATAGAAACAGAACAAACTAAATTATTTCAGGTGTTCAGTAATTTAATTAGCAACGCCATTAAATACAACGACAAAGTTGTTGGCAATGTTAAAGTATCATTCTATGAGAAAGAAGGTGTTTGCCAATTTTCTATAGAAGACAACGGACCTGGAATTGAAAAAGAATATCAAAGCAGAGTATTTATGATCTTTCAAACACTATCTGCAAGAGATGAATTTGAAAGCACTGGAATAGGATTATCAATTGTCAAAAAAATTGTTGAAGAACAAGGTGGTAAAATCTGGATTGAATCAGAGAAGAACAAATTCACTCGTTTCAATTTTTCATGGCCATCAAAAGTTATTATTAAAAAATCAATTGTAGCATGAGTCCAATAGAAGAAAAATTATTAAACATCTTGCTAGTAGAAGATGACAGTGTAGATGTGATGAATGTTCAAAGAGCATTTGTAAAAAATAATATTACTAATCCACTGCACATTGCATTTAACGGTGTTGAAGCATTAAACATGTTGCGCGGAAGCAATGGTAAGCCAAAGCTTAATCCATCACCTCGCATCATTTTATTAGACATCAATATGCCTAAAATGAACGGACTGGAATTCTTAAGAGAACTTCGTAATGATGAAGACCTTAAGAGTGTAAGTGTTTTTGTAATGACAACCAGCAATGATGATCAGGATAAAATTGAGGCTTATAATTTAAATGTTGCGGGCTATATCTTAAAACCATTATCATTTGAAAAATTTGTTAATGCTGTAGCTGTACTAAATAGCTATTGGAAACTTTGCGAGCAACCAATGCTAATGATGTAATTATGGAACAAAAAACACTTGACATCTTAATTGTTGATGACAACCAACAAGATTGTCTTTTTTTACAGAAGGTAATTGAGTCCACTACTTTACCTACTCACGTTATTATTGCGCATACCATTGCTGAAGCTATTGGATTATGTAACAATAATAATTTCGATTGTATCTTTCTCGATTACAATTTACCCCATTTAAATGGTCACGACTTCTTAACTGCTCATGCTTTGAAGCGCGGCAAAGGAAATATCATTGTTGTCTCTTCCGAAGAATCAGTTGAGCTGGCGGTTGAATGCATGAAGCTTGGCGCTTGCGATTTTATCAATAAATCAAAGGTGAATAAATCAAGCATTGAGAATTGCTTGAACTACATCGTTAAATTAAATAAGATTCAAACTTTTTCTGCTATCACAGAAAAATCACTTATAGAATCTGAATTACGATTAAACAATATCATTGGTAAATCACCAATCATTCTATTTAATATAAACAACAACAAAGTAGTTACCTTATTTAAGGGTAAAGCAATTGAACGATTAAAAGTTAAAAACGAAAGTGTGATTGGTAGAAAACTCGACCAAGTTGCTGAATTAACACCAATTAAAGAAAATGATTATCAAGCAGCATTTTCTGGAAGTAATTTTCAGTTCACTGTAGAAGTAGAAAATAGTTTTTTCGATGTGACGTATATTCCTGTTTATAACGATGACAAATCCATCATTAATATGATGGGTGTTGCTATTGATGTAACAGACTATAAAAACAGCGAAGAAGAATTAAAAAACAAAATCCTTAAAACAGGACAATCAGCAAAAAGCAAAGAAGAATTCCTGGCAAATATTAGTCATGAAATCAGAACTCCTATTCATGGTATTATTAGCTTATCGCAATTCTTAAACAGTACTGCTTTAAACAACGAACAAAATAAATACTTAGAGTTAATTCGTAAATCGGCAAATACTTTATTAGTAATTGTCAATGATATTCTAGATTTATCGAAAATCGATGCAGGTCATATGACCTTTGAAGAAATTGATTTCAACAGTAGAGATATTATTCAATCGAGTATTGCTGCCTTCATTCCTAAATCGAATGAA
>JBDKGQ010000150.1:0-3932 GCA_039798145.1 Bacteroidota bacterium | reverse complement strand
TTTTTTGTTTTAACGAAAGTTAATCGTGAAAGTGCAAGTTCATTTTGATTTGCAATAGTTATTATTTTCTCCTGCTGATCAGCAGGAAGTATCAACGTCAGTCTCCCATTAGCTATTAGTAATTTTTTAGCAGAAGAAATCAATTCTTCATAGGGCAATAAAACATCTGCAGAGCGTGCAATATCGCGCGACAAATTTTCCGAAGAATAATAACCAGAAAAATAAGGTGGATTAGAAACTACTAAATCGAATAATTGGTCCGAATGAAAATCTTGAATTTTCGAATGCACAAGTTGAAGTCGATCTGTCCATGGCGATGCTTCAAAATTAATTTTCGCTTGTTCGTATGCATTCGCTTCAGCATCTAAGGCTGTTATATTCGCATTTGATCGTTGTGCAAGCATTAGAGCAATTAATCCTGTACCTGTTCCAATATCTAAAATACGATTAGCATCATCGGTATTCGTCCATGCACCCAACAAAACACCATCCGTCCCGACTTTCATCGAGCATAAATCCTGTTGCACAGAAAATTGTTTGAAGTTGAAATGGGTGTTGGACATTTTTTATAAATTCAGATGTGGTGTAAATAATCCCATATCGCAATAACGTGTACCAAAAATGCAATATTTGGTACATATCATCCAAACATGTCCGAAATATTGGTCTCAACTAATGCTTGAAAATAATTGAATGCTATCAATTACACCACACTAAATCGGACATTTTAATCAATCAACTGAAATTTTTATTGCTGTAATACAAGCACTTAAGAATTTTCATAGTACCTTGTATTGCATAGTACTATAAAAACTACTTATGTTTGCACCCATCAAATAAAAAGCATGAGTAATCTCGAAAACACACAACAGCAAATGCGGAAAGGCGTACTGGAGTTTTGCATACTCGGCATTATTTCGCAAGGAGAAGTTTATCCATCTGATATTATCAGTAAGCTGAAAGACGCCAAACTAATTGTAGTAGAAGGCACCCTCTACCCGCTTTTAACTCGCTTAAAAAATCAAGGACTCCTAGCCTACAATTGGAAGGAGTCTTCAAGCGGTCCGCCGAGGAAGTATTATTCACTCACCCCTATTGGTGAAGAATTCTTCAACGCATTAAATCAAACCTGGAACGAATTGGCACAAGCCGTTAACATGACAACTTCAAAATAATATGAAAAAAACAGTCACCGTAAATATTGGCGGCATCGTATTTCACATCGAAGAAACCGCATACGAACAATTACAAAATTATTTGTCGAACATAAAAAGCTACTTCACGCTTTCTGACGGCCGTGATGAAATTATTCAGGACATTGAAACGAGAATCGCAGAGATGTTTTCTGAAAAAATGGCTAATAGCAGAATGGTTGTTACTGATGCTGATGTAGAAGAAGTAATGCAGCAATTGGGTAAACCATCGGAGGTTGCGGGTGCTGATGATACAACGACCAGCAACAATGAAAGCAAATCTCAAGAACCTGCAGAGAAGAAACTATTCCGTGATCCTGATGATAAAATTGTAGGTGGTGTTTGTAGTGGTATAGCACACTATCTTGGATTTGATCCTTTATGGCTACGTCTTTTATTAGCATTTTCGATAATTTACTTTGGAGCTGGACTACTACTCTATTTTATACTTTGGATAGTTATACCAAAGGCCAAAAATTCATCAGAGAAATTGGCAATGAAAGGCAAGCCAATTAATCTCGATACTATAAAAGAAACGATTGAAGAAGATGTTACAGATCTAACAGAAAGAGTAAAAGGCAAAAAGCCTTTATTCGAAAAAGGCACTTCGCGATTATCCAAATTTGTAGAAGATGTGATTTCAATTGCAGTTCAAATCATCACCTTTATTGCTAAATTTTTTGGAGCAGTCGTTTCTATCATTCTATTCATTTTATTATTCGGTTTAATGATGGCTCTATTGGGAATCACAGGGGCCTTAGGAGATGCCAACGTCCCAGTTTTCTTAAGCAATTTTGTTCTTTCTCCAACACAAATGTTTATAGCTATTACAGGTATAGCATTCATGATTGGCATTCCTTTATTATTGATTCTGTATAGAGTATTACGTTATTTATTTAATATCAAAAAAGAACCTAAACCTGTAAGAACAACTGCAGGAGTATTGTGGATTATCGGATTTATCATGGTAGCATTTATTGCTGTTTCAGTGAGTAAAAACTTTGGATCAAAACAAACAGCATCTGTAACAATGCCACTTCAACAACCAAAAGGAGATACACTGTATTTGAATGATATCCTAGTTAACCAAAGCGCTTCTGATATTTTTATTGGTGTAAGCGGAAACAATAACAACTTTAATATCGTGTCGAATCAAGATACAGCCTCATTAACATTAGTGGATTTAGATATCGTTAGAGCAGATGGAAATGAATTCGAACTAATTCAAGAAATTACTTCTCGCGGAAGCAGTAAACAAGATGCCATTTTAGGAACCAAAGAATTACAATACAAGATCAGTCAGACAGACAGCTCACTCGCCTTGTCAAACTATTTTAGTATTCTGCCTAATAAAAAATTCAGAGGACAATCAGTCCACTTAATTTTAAAAGTACCTGCAGGCAAATCAGTTTACCTAGGCAGCGACCTCGACTTATTATTACATGATATTAAAAACACAACCAACACTTACGATGATGATATGACTGAAAAATTCTGGATGATGACAGGCGGTGGATTAGAATGTACGAGTTGCAATCCGAATTATAAATCAGAACACAATCAAAAAGAAGAAACAACCATACAAGTAAGTGTTAATGGTAAAGAAGTGAAAATTGATAAGAATGGAGATACGGCCCATCACGAAAATGTGAATATACATATTGGGAAGTAATCAGATTTAATAGCTACCGTTAGTTGTTGGGAGTAATTGACAATTAACGGTAGTTAAATTATTTTTTATTCGTCCTTTTCCTACTTGCTATTTTCAAAATCATTTTTACTTTTACCATCATGAATTTCAACCTGAAAAAAGTCAAGTTAAAAAAGCTTATCCCTTACCTAAAGAATAGGTATTTTATGACAGCTTTTGTTTTTTTAATCTGGATGACATTCTTCGATAAAAATGATATGTTCACATTGTATAGTTATAGAAGTGAACTTGGTAAATTAAAAGCAGACAAAGCGTATTACACTTCGGAAATCGAAAAGAACAAATCCGATATGCAAGAGCTAATGTCTGACCCAGAACATCTCGAAAAATATGCACGCGAGCATTATCTGATGAAAAAAGATAATGAAGACATTTTTTTATTTGTCAATGATTCTATCAACGAAGAAGTTAAATACGAAGAGTAATTATCCTCCCGTATATTCTCCGAATACTCCACGCATCACATCACAAACTTCTCCTAAAGTAGCATAAGCTTCTACGGCATCCAAAATTTTTGGCATCACGTTGCTACCATCTTTTGCTGCTGCTTCTAAAGTCTTTAATGTTTGTTCTACACGTGCGTTATCACGACTCGCTTTTACTTTATTGATTTTATCAATTTGCACCTGACGAATGGTATCATCCACCGTAAACAGATTTTCAAATGGAGGTTCTTCAATAGAGAACTTATTTACGCCAACAATTACTTTATCACCTGATTCAATATCACGCTGATATTGGTAGGCAGAACTCGCAATTTCTTTCTGAATATACCCTGCTTCAATAGCAGCCACAGCACCACCCATCTCATCAATCTTACGAATATATTCCCAAGCTTTTTCTTCTACTTCTTTTGTCAATGCTTCAACATAATGACTACCTCCTAATGGATCCACGGTCATGGTTGCACCACTTTCAAAAGCTACGATTTGTTGTGTACGTAATGCAATACGCGCTGCTTCTTCTGTAGGTAATGCTAAGGCTTCATCAAATCCGTTGGTATGCAACGACTGAGTACCACCTAACAC
>JBDKGQ010000149.1:0-3941 GCA_039798145.1 Bacteroidota bacterium | reverse complement strand
GCTCTTCTAAAACCTGCTAAGTGAGTTCCACCTTCATGCGTATTAATGTTATTTACGTATGAATGTACGTTCTCATTAAAAGAAGAATTATAGCTCATCGCAACCTCTACTGGAATGCCACTTTTTTCGCCTTCCATGTAGATAGTATCTTCCATTAATTTCTCTCTTGTTTTATCAAGAAATTCAACGAATTCAACCAATCCTCTTTCAGAATAAAAATTCTCAGTGTTTACTGGATTGTTGTTTTCATCTAGCTCACGTAAGTCCGTAATGTTGATACGAATTCCTTTATTTAAGAAAGATAATTCGCGCATACGTGATGCTAATGTATCGTATATGTAAACTACAGATGTGAAAATTGAATCATCTGGTTTGAAAGTTACTTCTGTTCCAGTTCTATTTGTTTCTCCTACAATTTTAGCAGGATATAAAGGCTTTCCTATGCTAAATTCTTGTTGCCATATTTGTCCGTTACGATGAACAGTTGCTTTTAAGTGGGTAGATAATGCATTTACGCAGGAAACCCCAACTCCGTGTAATCCACCGGAAACCTTGTATGAATCCTTGTCAAATTTACCTCCGGCATGTAATACCGTCATTACAACTTCTAAGGCTGATTTCTTTTCCTTCGGATGCATATCCGTTGGAATACCTCTACCATCATCACGAACGGTGATGCTATTGTCGGTATTGATGAATACATCGATATTTTTACAATGACCTGCTAAAGCTTCGTCAATTGAGTTATCTACTACTTCGTAAACAAGGTGATGTAAACCTTTAACGCCAATATCACCAATGTACATGGCTGGTCTTTTTCTTACCGCCTCTAAGCCCTCAAGCACTTGTATGCTATCCGCTGAATATTCGTTTTGTTTTTGTTCTTGTTCTAGCAATTGATCGCTCATTATTTAGTAAATAAAATTAAGTTGAAATTAATCAAACAAAGATAGGGAAAAACATCCTTTCGTTTTCAAATTAAATTGGGCAATGTTGATAATTTTAAGGATTGTTAATTAATGGAAATGTCAAATGAAATTTAAGCATAAAAAACAATTAGTTGTCGATATTAAAATCAAGAAAAACAAGTCGTTTCTAGACAATTGAAAACAAAGAAAACTGGAAAAATTAGTCCTAAAACGCAATTTAATTCGCACATTAAAAGACCGATTAACACGTATTTAGGGGCGATTTTTTTTTCAACAAACGAAGGGATTTTCTAAACAATGGACTTAAAGCACTGTAAATCAATACAAAGTGCAGTATAATTTATTCGCCCTCTTTTTTTTTAATTTGAAATAATTTGTTTCCTTTGTCCTACTTAGAAACTGTAAAAAATACACGATCCATTATGATCAAGAAATCATTGCGCTTATTAGTGGTCTTTTCGTTGACCATTGTATGCAGTTTTGCTGCTGACAAAGCTC
The DNA here is from genome assembly GCA_039798145.1 of Bacteroidota bacterium. Lineage (GTDB taxonomy): Bacteria > Bacteroidota > Bacteroidia > AKYH767-A > OLB10 > CAINEC01. The sequence goes on along the minus strand of JBDKGQ010000149.1, from coordinate 2,514 downwards.
CAAAAGCACCAAAAACTAAAACTAAAAAAGCAGACAAAGTTTATACTATCGGACAGTATTACACTGCATCTGCGTTGTATAAGAAGGCTTATGCTAAATTTAGCAAGAGCGAGCAAAAAGGATGGGCTGCTTTCCGTGCTGGAGAGTGTGCTCGTATGGTAAACAATAACGCTGAGGCGGAAGATTGGTATGGAAAAGCTGTTAAAGCTAAGTACAAAGATCCAATTTCTATTTTACGTTATGCTGAAGCTCTTAAAGCCAATGGAAAATATGCTGAAGCAATTGCTCAGTATAATGCTTATAAAGAGAAAAACCCTTCAGATAGTAAGGTAGATGGCAAAATCAAAGAATGCGAGCAAGCTCAAGCATGGAATGATAAGCCAACTCGTGCTAAGGTTGAAAACGTTTCTGGCGTTAACTCGAAATATCATGAATTCGCTCTTTGCGAAAATCCATCTGCTAAAGGAAGTCTTGTTTTCACTTCTTCAAGAGAAGAGTCTACAGGTTCTAAGAATGATAACTGGTATGGAGAAAAGTATTTCGATATCTTCCAGGCTACTAAAGATAACAATGGCAAATGGAGTACTCCAACAGTATTCCCAAGTCCGGCAAACTCTGATAACTCAGATGGTGCGGCTTGCTTTGATGCAACTGGAAAAACAATGTATTTCACTACATGTCCTGTAGTAAAAGATAAAAACATGCAATGTAAAATTATGATGACTACGCTTACTGATGGTAAGTGGAGTGATCCAGTTGCATTAGCATTTAACAGTGAGAATTATACTTGCGGACATCCTAGCTTATCAGCTGATGGTAAAACACTATACTTTGCTAGTGATATGCCAGGCGGATTTGGTGGAAAAGATATTTGGATGTCATCATGGGATGCTGCTGCAGGCGCGTGGGGAACTCCAATCAATGCAGGTTCAGTAATCAATAGTGATGGTGATGATATGTTCCCAAGAGTAACTTCAAGTGGACGTTTATATTATGCATCTAATGGAAAGCCAGGAATGGGTGGATTAGATATGTTCTATTCTACAAATGAAGCAGGCCAATGGTCAGAGCCAGTTAACTTACAAGCTCCAATTAATTCAGGTGCTGATGATTTCGGTGTTATCATGACTTCTGAAACAACTGGTTACTTCTCTTCAAGCCGTTCAGGTGGACAAGGTGGTGATGATATTTATTCATTTGTTATTCCTCCAGTTAAGTTGAAAGTTGGTGGTCGTGTTTACGATACTGATACAAAAGAAAGTATCGAAGGCGCAACTGTTGAGTTGTTTGGAAGCGATGGTACATCTTTAAGCGTTACAACTGGTGCTGATGGTTTATACACTTATGAATTAAAAGCTAATGTGAAGTATAAAATTTCTGCATCATTCACTGGTTACTTAACTAAGTTCCATGAATTGAGTACTGTAGGAATTGAAGAAGATAAGGATTTTACAAAAGATTTCGATTTCCCATTAAAGTCTACAAAGAAGCCTATTACAGTTCCAATGGTATTCTACGATTTAGACAAGGCAACATTACGTGCTGAATCAAAAACAGCATTAGATGGTTTAATCAAGACATTAACTGAGAATCCAACATTAACTATTAAGTTAACTTCACATACCGATTACCGTGCAGATGATAATTATAACATGAACTTATCAAATCGTCGTGCTAAGAGTGTAATGGATTACTTAGTTGCTAATGGAATTCCTGCTGATCGTTTAACTTTCGAAGGAAAAGGTGAGACTACTCCAAAGGCAGTTGAAAATGATGAAGAATACCTGCCATTCAAGCGTGGTGATGTGTTAACGAAAGAATTCATTGATAGCCAAGCTACAAAAGAATTAAAAGAGAAGGCGCATCAGTATAATCGTCGTACAGAATTTGAAGTTACTGGAGCTACTTACGTTCCGAAAAACTAATAATACTATTTAAGAAGAAACGCCCTGAAATTTTCGGGGCGTTTTTTTTTAAGATTAATCGAACAAAGGAAATCAAACTCGTAAATTTGCAGCCATGAATAGTTCAGAGCGATATAACCTACGTGGAGTTTCGGCAACAAAGGATGAAGTACACGCCGCAATTAAATCTGTGGACAAAGGTCTTTTTCCTTCTGCCTTTTGCAAAATCGTTCCAGATTATTTAGGAGGCGATGAAAGCTATTGCAATATCATGCATGCCGATGGTGCAGGAACAAAAAGTAGTTTAGCGTATGCTTATTGGAAAGAAACCGGAGATTTATCGGTTTGGAAAGGAATTGCACAAGATGCATTAATCATGAATATCGATGATTTGCTTTGTGTAGGTGCGGTTTCTAATATTTTACTTTCATCAACTATTGGAAGAAACAAACGATTAATTCCAGGAGAGGTAATAGCTGCAATTATTAATGGCACTGAAGAATTAGTTGAGCAGCTTCGATCACATGGAGTTTTAATTTATACAACTGGTGGTGAAACCGCTGATGTTGGTGATTTAGTTAGAACAATCATCGTAGATAGTACAGTTACT
>JBDKGQ010000148.1:0-4729 GCA_039798145.1 Bacteroidota bacterium | reverse complement strand
CTATGTAGTTGATAGTACTGAGCAGGTAATTGTAACAGTTACTGATGCACAAGGTTGTGTTGGAATTGATACTGTTGATGCAACGTGGATTCAAATTCCTGATGTTAATTTAGGGGCAAATGCTTCGTATTGCGAGGGACAAACAATTAATCTAAATGCGTTCTGGCCTAATGCAACTTACCTATGGCAGGACGGCAGTACGAATTCAAGTTTAGTTGCTACAACTACTGGGACCTATATTGCAGAGGTGACGGTTGCTGGTTGTACGGGAACTGATCAGGTGGATTTGATATTTGATCCGGTACCAGCTATCAATTTTGGAAATGATACAACACTTTGTAAAGGAATTCCTTTGTTTTTAGATGCCACTACTCCTAATGCTACTTACGTTTGGCAAGACGGTTCAAACAATGCTTATTATTTCATTACCGATCCAGGGACTTATTCTGTAAATGTGCAGGTGGGTGCTTGTATTGGAAGAGACACAATTATCATTGATCAACAGGAGCAACCCATTGTTGAATTAGGAGAAGATACCATCTTATGTTATGGTCAGCCTTACCTATTAGATGCTTATAATTACGGGGCCGTTTACGCATGGTCGACAGGTGAAACTACATCTACTATACAGCCTAATCAACCAGGACAGTACTATGTCTTAGCACAAAACCAATGTGGTAGCGATGCAGATTCTGTGAATGTAATTTTAGAAGTTTGTAACTGCTTCGTTTACATTCCAACAGCCTTTTCTCCTAACCGAGATAATAAAAATGAGACCTTTAAAGATAATAAAAATGAGACCTTTAATTACACGTATAATTGCACTGATTTCACTGCTGATTTTACCATTTATAATCGATTAGGTCAAGAAATTTTTAAAAGCACCAATCCTGATATCGCTTGGGATGGAAACTTTAATGGAAAAGAAGCTCCGGAAGGAGTTTATTATTACATTCTGAAGTATAAAGGATATGATTCAGGAAGCTTTATTGACATAAAGAAAAAAGGACATGTTTCCTTAGTACGTTAGTACCGAATTTGAATTGTTAATAAATACACCTGATTTTGTTCATTGTTTTTTCCATTTGCAATAAAAAACATTAGTTAAGCCCCTCCCCGTTTCTTATCTTTGTTCGTTGCCGAAAGGCCAAGTACAATTATGGAAATTACATATTACGGACATTCTTGTTTTTCAGTTAAAATCGGACAAAAAACGATTTTGTTTGATCCGTTTATAACATATAATGAATTAGCTAAGGATATTGATGTGGCTGCCATTCAGGCGGATTATATTTTGATTTCTCACGGACATCAAGATCATATCGCGGATGCTGTTATGCTGGCACAACAAAACAATGCAACGGTCGTTTCCAACTATGAAATTGTAGATTGGTTGACGGATCAAGGTGTGGAAAAAAGTCATCCTATGAATATCGGAGGACATTGGTTCTTTGATGCGGATGATAATGGAAATAAATTCAAAGTAAAATGCGTAGTTGCGGTTCACAGTAGTGTTTTGCCTGATGGGACTTATGGTGGGAATCCAATGGGTTTTTTAATTGAAAGTGCTGAAGGGAATTTCTATTATGCTGGCGATACGGCGTTAACTTACGACATGAAATTAATTGGAGAGTATAAAAGCATCGATTTCGCTTTCCTTCCAATTGGGAATAATTTTACAATGGGAATTGATAATGCTTTAATAGCTGCGGAGTTTATCAATTGTCAGCAGATAATCGGAATGCATTATGATACCTTCGGATATATCGCAATTGATACTAAAGAAGCGGTAGCTAAATTTCAAATGGCGGGTAATGACTTACACTTGTTCACTATCGGCGAAACAAAAAATATTTAAAACGAAAAATCAACATAGCAAATGGCAAAAATAATTGCAATCGCAAATCAGAAAGGTGGAGTTGGTAAAACAACTTCGGCTATTAACTTAGCGGCTAGTCTTGCAGTTTTAGAATATAAGACTTTATTGGTGGATGCTGATCCGCAAGCAAACTCTACATCAGGAGTTGGCTTTGATCCAAGAACAGTAAAGACCTCTATCTACGAATGCATCATCAATGATGTAGCTCCTAACGATATCATTCTTGAAACTAAAACTCCAAATTTATTTTTACTTCCTTCTCATATCGATTTAGTAGGTGCGGAAATTGAAATGATTCAATTAACGAATCGCGAGCACATGATGAAGCAGGTGTTTGAGAAGATCTCAGAAGACTTCGATTTCATCATCATCGACTGTTCTCCTTCCTTAGGATTAATTACCATCAACGCTCTAACAGCAGCGCATTCAGTAATTATTCCTGTACAGTGTGAGTACTTCGCATTAGAAGGTTTAGGTAAGTTATTAAACACAATTAAGATTGTACAAACGCGATTAAATCCTGAGTTATCAATCGAAGGAATTTTATTAACGATGTATGATATGCGTTTACGTTTATCAAATCAAGTAGTAGAAGAAGTAAAAACACATTTCCAGGATTTAGTATTTGATACTATTATCCAACGTACAACGAAATTAGGAGAAGCGCCAAGCTTTGGAGAAAGCATCATCATGCACGATGCATCTAGCAAAGGAGCTATCAATTATTTGAATTTAGCTCGTGAAATCCTTCAGAAAAACAACATGACCAATATCGCATCAGAAGATAAGGTGATGACGGATAAAGTAATGGATAAGTTAAAAGTTTCCGATAATTAATATTAGTTTAGAATCAACATGTCGACAAAAAAATCAGGATTAGGGAAAGGACTTAGCGCAATATTAGGTGATACTCCTGACACAACAACTCCCGTAAATAATACAACAGCCAGCATAGATGCACCAAAGTCAATTGTTGGATCTGTTTCTACTATTGCTTTAAATCAGATTGAAGCAAACCCTTTTCAGCCTCGTACAGAATTCGATGAAGGTGCATTGAATGAACTAGCAGAGTCTATTCGTCAGCAAGGCATTATTCAGCCTATAACAGTTCGTAAAATTGCAGACAATCGTTATCAGATCATTAGTGGTGAACGTCGTTTTAAAGCGTCTAAATTAGCCGGATTAACAATGGTTCCTGCGTATGTACGTACAGCCAACGATCAGGCGATGTTAGAGATGGCATTAGTTGAAAATATTCAACGTGAAAATTTAAATGCTTTAGAGATTGCTATTTCATATCAGCGTTTGATTGAAGAGTGTTCTTTAACGCAAGAGCAATTAGGTGATCGCGTTGGAAAAGATCGTTCAACAGTTACTAACTACCTACGATTATTAAAATTACCTCCTCAGGTGCAGTTTGCTATTCGTGATGGAAAGATCAGCATGGGACATGCGCGTGCTATTTTAGGGGTGGATGATATCGCGATGCAATTGAAAATCTTCAATGATGTATTAACAGAAGATTTAAGTGTTCGTCGTACAGAAGATTTAGTTCGCTCAGCAGCCCCAAAGAAAAATGGTAAAGAGCCTAAGAACAAACCAAACTGGTACGTTGAAATCAAGAACATTGAAGAGCGTTTAGAACATCGTTATGAAACAAAAGTGGAAGTTAGACATAAAGATAACGGTAGCGGACAGGTAGTCATTAACTACTACTCTACTGATGACTTTAATCGTTTGATTGAGTTATTGGATTTTGATTGATTTCAAATACTAACAAAATAAAAAAGGTGAACATTTGTTCACCTTTTTTTATATCCAGTAAAATATATTAATACCAAACCCCAGTAATCGTAACCGTCAACGCGCCACTACTTTTTGTAATTGTTGTTGGTTTGCCATCTACGTAATCTTCCATACGAAATCCAACATATCCCATTGGATCATTCTCATCTAAGACATCGTAATCATACACCGCTACATAAGTCATTTTTGAAATATCATTAATCTGATACGAAGATGTTAGCGACCAAGAAACTGGTAAATCAGCTTGTGCTACATTACCAATCTTGTACGCACTGCCTAAGTAATAAGGCATATGATTTTCATCTTCAATATTAAAAAACACATCAGCATCGTCGAATAGATCCCATCCCAAATTGTTAAAATCCAATGCTGGCATGGCTTCTACTTTAACCGAATTAATTTTAAACTTAGCTAAAGGTGGAACAGTAGTTTCTTTTTCACAGCCACTAAAAATCAATGTCATTATCAGTAATAGTCCTAATAAATTTTTCGTTTTCATTTTCGTTATTTTTATAAATATAAATGCAATTTTCATATTAGCAATAGCCCATCATTCGATACATCAGATATCCTACCCATTCGTGCGTTAATAAATCCCAGGCAACTAATGCTTCAGCATCAGGTTGTATCAAACGATCGAGTGTATAAATAGGTCCGCCTGAGCGCACATCAACCGCATAGGGAACAACAGACAAATTCGCTTTTTCGTAACATGCAATCGAACGTCGCATATGAAAGGCGGAGGTAATCAATAAACACTTTGAAGAGCTCCCTTTTTGCTTCAATACCTTGGCAGTTTCAACGGCATTCTCATAGGTGTTTCGAGAATTATTTTCCATCCAGATGTCCTCGGGTTTTACTCCACAATTCACCAATAAAGGATACAATTTTTCCGACTCCTTCCATTCTTGAAAATTCACAAACCCGGATCCGCCGGAAAGAAAGATCTTTTTTATTTTACCTTGATGATAAAGCTCAACGGCTTGCATTAATCGATCAGCACTACTGCTAAAGACCATCCGCTTACTAACGTTATCGTAATAA
>JBDKGQ010000147.1:0-3963 GCA_039798145.1 Bacteroidota bacterium | reverse complement strand
AAACTGAAAAAATCATTTCATATATTTTTATTTATCTTTGTAATACAATCCATAAACTATTTTTATGAATTATACTTTAAATCAATTACAGATATTTTTAAAAGTGGTGCAAACACAGAGTGTGACTAAAGCCTCTGAAGAATTGTTTTTAACGCAGCCCGCTGTTTCAATTCAACTAAAAAATTTTCAAGATCAATTTGACATTCCGCTTACAGAAGTTGTTGGAAGAAAGTTATACGTAACTGATTTTGGAAGAGAAATAGCTGTCGCTGCTGAAAACATTCTCAACCAGGTTCATGCGATAAATAATAAAACACTCGCTTTTAAAGGACAATTAACTGGTCGCTTAAAAATTTCAGTTGTATCAACAGGAAAATATGTGATGCCTTATTTCCTGACAGATTTTATTAAAAAGAATAACGGAGTGGATTTATTAATGGATGTCACCAATAAAAACAAAGTGATTGAAAGTTTAGAAAAAAACGAAGTTGACTTTGCGCTTGTTTCTATTTTACCAAGCAAATTAAATGTTGAAAAACTAGATCTGCTTCAAAACAAATTATTCTTAGTGGGAAATAAAAAGGCCTCCAACAAAAAAGAGTCGAAGGCAAAAGAGGTGTTTAAAGACCTTCCATTAATTTTTAGAGAAGAGGGTTCGGGTACAAGACAAACAATGGAACTCTTTATTGAAAGAAACAAACTCGCGATTACTAAAAAAATGGAGTTGACATCCAACGAGGCTGTGAAACAATCATTATTAGCAGGACTTGGTTATTCCATCATGCCATTAATTGGAATTCGAAATGAATTAAATAATCATGCACTTCATATTATTCCAGTAAAAGGATTGCCCATTAAAACAACCTGGAGCTTGATATGGTTAAAAGGTAAAAAACATTCGCCTGTTTGCGAAGCTTATCTTAACTATGTCAAATCGGAAAAATCAAAAATTATCAAAGAAACTTTTGATTGGTACGAGGAGTATTAATTTTATTTCTTGATTAAAATAGCGCTTAACTCTTTTCGCGTACGTGGAGCTACTTCACGCTCGTTAAATGGCGCAGGAAGTTGTTCTGCACTACCTGGATAACCCAAAGCAATAATAACCACAGGGTCTAATTCTTCTTCAAGATGAAAAACTTCTTTTGTCTTTACTACATCAAAGCCACCCATTAAATGTCCAAGGACACCATTTGCGGTAGCTTCTAACATTAGATTTTGATTAGCCGCACCTACATCATGCATATAATGACGGTTAGGGTTTCCGTTAGAAAAATTCTTCTTTGCTAATGAAATCATTAAAACAGCAGCATCTTTGGCCCATGCCTGATTTCCTGGCATTAATACTTCTAACATTTGGTTAAACCCATCTGTTCCACGATGCGCAACGTAATAAACCCATGGTTGCTCATTCATACTGCTGGCAGCCCATGAAGCCGCTTCAACAAATTGATTTAATAATTCGTCTGAAATATTTTTATCTGAAAAGGCGCGAGCGCTCCATCTTTCTTTTATAAGAGAATTTACTGGATATTGTGTTGTTGCTATTTTATTCATTTTCGTTTTTTATAAAGTACCCATTAAGCCGTTTTCGTAGTCGTGTATGGCTTGTATAATTTCTGTTTTACTATTCATTACAAAAGGTCCGTAAGAAACAAGTGGTTCGTTGATAGGCTCTCCTGCCATAAACAAAAGTTCAGTATCGCGGATAGCCCTAATCGTTATGCTATCTCCTTGTTCACTCAACCAAACTAAATGTTGTTCTGGCACCTCGTATTGATCAACCATCGTTTCACCTTTGGTTAAATAATAAGAAGCATTAAATCCTTTCGCCACTTCAATGTTTATCTCCTCACCTTCGGGAACTATAACATGCAACAACGAAACAGGTGAAAATGTTTTGGCAGGGCCTTCTAAATTTTTATAAGCTCCTGCTATCACACGTACTTGTGCGTTGCCCTCTTGTAAAACTGGTATTGACGATGATTTAATTTCCTGATAAGATGGGGCAGTCATTTTATGGGAAGCCGGAAGATTAATCCACAACTGTATTAAATGTAAATTACCTCCCGTTTCTGAAAAACTAGCTGGAGCTCCTTCTGAATGCACAACACCACTTCCTGCTGTCATCCACTGAACATCACCACCTTTTATGCGTCCGATATTTCCAACGCTGTCTTTATGCTCCACTTCTCCTTCAAATAAAATGGTCACAGGCGCAAAGCCTCGGTGTGGGTGAGGTGGGACAAAAAAGGGTTCGCCAGCAGGGATATATTTCGGACCAAAATGATCAAGCATAATAAACGGACTGATTTGTCCAACCCACTGATTAGGCAGCGGACTCATCACAAATTGTTTCGGTCCAAGGTTCTTCTTTTCAGAAGCAATTATCTTTTTTACTGTTTTCATATTTCTGATGACGCAAAGATAAAACTTTAATTGTTGTATATACAACAATTTTTAGCGTGGAATAAAATTATTGAAGATTATTCTTTTCCTGCCACACAAACTACAATCTCTCCTTTAGGCGGATGTGCCGAAAAATGCTGTAATAATTCTCCTGCTGTTCCACGACGCGTTTCTTCAAACATTTTAGTTAGCTCGCGCGATACAGAACATCGTCGCTCAGGACCAAAATGCTCCATTATCTCTTCTAGTAATTTTACTAATCGAAAAGGAGATTCATAAAATATGATTGTTCGTTCTTCTTCTTTCAAAAACAAAAAGCGCGATTGACGACCTTTCTTCTGAGGTAAAAATCCTTCGAACACAAATTTATCGCATGGTAGTCCGCTCATAACTAAAGCAGGTACAAATGCGGTTGGACCAGGCAAACAATAAACTTCAATATCTTCTTTGATGCATTCACGAACAATTAAAAATCCTGGATCACTAATAGCGGGGGTTCCTGCATCAGAAACGAGTGCAATCTTATTTCCTTCTTTTAACAAACGAATCACTTCCTTCAAAGCATTGTGTTCGTTATGCTGATGGTGAGATAAAATTCGTTTTTCTATTTGAAAATGTTGTAATAAAAAACGAGCTGTGCGTGTGTCCTCTGCTAAAATCAAATCGGCATTTTTAAGAACCTCGAGCGCTCGCAGCGTGATGTCTTGTAAATTTCCGATGGGCGTTGGTACAAGCGTAAGCATAATTGTTTTTCTTATTTGCAATACTACAAATTAGTTGAATGTGCTTTATTCTATTTTAAATGTGTTTTCAACCTTTGTGAATGAATAAACAATTGAATCCGTTATCGTATAGCGCTATGCCCCGTTGTAAATATTTCACAACGAGGCATTTATAGACGTTTATTTTGAATCGAATCGTTCTTCAATCAGAATTCCGAAAAATACGGATATCCGTATGCGTTATACTGATAAAGAAGTATTATTCTATTTGTATTGTGATATCGCTAAGAATGTTCCACAACGGATTCCTTTTCCAGATGCAACTATTCCAACCAATGAAATAAAGTTGGATATAGTCGCTGTTCAATAATTAATGTTGAACAACAAAACGAGAGCTATATGTTTTAGCACCTGTCAGAATATAAGAATACAATCCTGCCGGATATTGTTTCACATCCAACATATATTGATCAATATCTGATACAGATACATTGTTTACCAATTGTCCTGCATTGTTATAAATCTGAATCATTGCTTGCGATTTTAATTCAGAAGGAATTTCAATTACTAATAAGTCGTTTGCAGGATTAGGATAAGCCTTTATCTTTTCTTGACTCGATAAATTATTGATTCCTGTTGTGCCTGGAACGAATAAAAAGTCTGCCCCAGAAACATTAATTCCAAGACTATCTGCATTTAGGCTTAATACAAGCGATGGATTTCCGTTCTTATACCACTTATAACTTGAAACCTGCGATTGCTGCGATTGCGCCAAGGTGTAAAACCCAAAGCCCAACAAATCAACATAAATGGAGTCGTATGAAAGATCGAC
>JBDKGQ010000146.1:0-3978 GCA_039798145.1 Bacteroidota bacterium | reverse complement strand
AACAATTAATTGCACTCAAAGTGGAATTTATTTAGTGCGTATAACGCAAGCGCCTAGCTGTTCTTACAGTTATTCTGCAGGATATAATTTCACACTTACTGGTATCAGTACTAGCGATAATGATATCAAAGGAATTTCGTTTTATCCTAATCCTGCTTCCGATTTAATTAAAGTTGGAGGAGTAGAAAAAATCGCTGAGAATTACACTGTTAATCTTTATAATCTTGAAGGTCGTTTGGTGTTTAGTTCAGATAACTCTCAGGAAATTATTACTGCTGAATTATTAAGTGGCTGTTATCTGATTTCTTTAACTACGGAAAGCGGTAAGTCAATTAACCAACGAATAATTATCACTAAATAATCAGCTATGAAAAAAATATTCTTTTTGATATTGTTCTTTGTCTCATCAATTGCTCATGCAAAGGTGGTTCACTTTGTTGTTGATATGTCGCAGCAAGTAGTGAATGTTACTGGTGTTCACATCGTAGGTGACTTTCAAACAGTAGCTGGTTATGCTGGTGGCGATTGGAATTCAGCTACCACATTGATGACGCAGATGGCCTCTGATACGAATATGTATGAGGTGTATGTGGATGTGCCCGCATTCGCCAAGTATGAATATAAATTTGTTAATGGCGATCAGTTCTACGAGGCGGAGTTTGTCCCTGTAGAATCACGTGTTGGTTATAATTTCAATGATAACCGTTGGATTTATGTTGATTCACTAGCAAATGATACCACTTTTTTAGGAGCACTTTTGTTTGCCGGTAATGCTCCAGCAAATAAGTACTTGATTCGATATTTAGTGGATTTATCAATGGAGCCATCTGTCAGTTCTTCTGGCGTACATTTAATTAGCGACTATCAGGGATTTAATCCGCAGACCAATATTCTTTACAGCTTTGGAGCTAATGTTTACGAGGTGATTAATTATGTAGATGGAGGTTCCTATCAATATAAATTTGTGAACGGTAATACAAGTGCTGATGTTGAGAATGTACCTTTTACTTGCTCTAGTCCGCTTGGATATAGAGGCATCACATCAGCTACAGATATAGTTTTACCAGTTGATTGCTACGGTGGTTGTGCTGCTTGTAGCGTATCTGGATTATTTGAATCATCGCATTCGACATTTAATTTATTTCCAAATCCTGTTAAAGACCTTTTGCATGTGCGATTTGAAACTGAAAAGGAGCGACTTATTCAGATTTATGATTTGAATGGCAAAATCGTTTTTGAAAACTCATCTTTAAGCATTGTGGAAAGCATTAATACTTCAAATCTTGAAGCTGGAACGTATCAAATAAAAACAATTGAAGTTTCAAGTAACAAAGTAGAATCAAGTTCATTCGTCAAATTAAAATAGTAATGATAAAAAGCAATTTGGTATTTAGTGGGATTTTAGTAATTCTTCTGGCATCTTTTAATAGTTTCTCTCAAACTAATTTATACGATATAGGCCAGATTCAGCAAATAGAAATTACGTTTACACAAGCTAATTGGGATTATCAATTAGACACTGCAAAGGCTGGTGCTGATGGATATATTATGGCCTCTCAAGTGAAAGTAAACGGAGTAGTTTTCGATAGCGTAGGTGTCAAGTACAAAGGCAATAGTTCTTATAGTGTTGCATCTAATAAAAATCCATTTAATATTTCGTTGGATGAATTCATCAACCAGGATTATATGGGGTATTCAACTATTAAATTAAGTAATTGTTACCAGGATCCTTCTATGATTCGAGAGGTGTTGGCATATAAGATTCTTGCAAGTTACATGGATTGTCCAAAATCGAATTTTGCTCAGGTTTATATCAATGGAAATTATATTGGTTTATACTCTAATGATGAAAACATTGGAAATACATTTTTAGGAGAGAAATTTAATTCTACCAATGGTACTCAGTTTAAATGCAACCCAATTGTTACACCTGGTCCAACAACAAAATGTAATTTAAAATACATCAATGCAGATAGTAGCTCTTATTTCAATTATTATGAATTGAAGTCAGCAACAGGATGGAATGAGCTGGTTCGTTTATGCGATACCGTTACTAATTATGGTTCATCATTGGAGGCTATTATTGATATGGACAGAGTTATTTGGATGTTGGCATATAATGCGGTGACTATAAATCTTGATAGTTATTCTGGAGTGTTTGCTCAGAATTATTATTTGTACCGCGATTTGAACAATCGATTTGTTCCGATTTCATGGGACTTAAATATGGCCTTTGGAGGTTTCCCTTTCGTTGGATTCGGAGCTACTTCAATGGGTTCATTAACGATTGTTAATATGCAGCAATTACCATTGAATATCCATATCACGGATCCGTATTGGCCATTAATCAATGATGTCTTTAATAATCCAACTTGGAAAAGAATGTTTTATGCGCATGCTAAAACAATTGCTGATGAATATTTTTCAAATGGAGTTTATCAATCAATGGCAAATACCTATCAAACATTAATTGATACTGCAGTTCAGTCTGATGTAAATAAAATGTTTACTTATTCGCAATTTCAGTCGTCACTAAATACTGATATAACTGTAGGAAGTTATATGGTGCCGGGGATAAATAATTTGATTACTTCAAGAATGACTTATTTGCAAGGAACTGCAGAGTTTCAAGCAGCGGCTCCAGTTATTTCAGGAATTGTAAGTACTCCAGCACAACCAATCATATATGATACAGTTTGGGTGAATTGTAATATGACCAATGGGACAACAATCTGGTTGGGGTCTCGTGATAATCCATTTGCTAAGTTTAATAAGCAACAGATGTTTGACGATGGTTTACATCATGACGGGGGAGCAGGAGATGGAATCTTTGGCGCACCTATTATATGCTCTTCTACTCAAATGGATTATTATATCTATGCTGAGAATTCAAATGCAGGAATATTCTCACCAGCGCGTGCAGAGCATGAATTCTATCATTTAAATGTTACCAATAATATTGTTTACTATAAAGAAGTTGCATTTAATGAAATTATGGCCAAAAATGATGCGGCTGTGATGGATCAGAATGGAGAGTATGATGATTGGATTGAATTATACAATACTTCAAACCATCGCATCAATTTATCAGATTTGTATTTGTCAGATAATAAAAATGATAAGTTGAAGTGGAGATTTCCGATTAATGCAAGTATCGACTCTCATAGTGAGTTAATAGTTTGGACAGATGGTGATAGTACGCAGCAAGGCTTACATACAAACTTTAAATTAGCTGCTGCAGGGGACTCTATTTACATAAGTAATTCGGCTGGATTTGTAATTGATAGCGTTTATTTTGGTGCACAGAGTCCTGATATTTCTTACTTCCGCTGTCCTAACGGAGTTGGAAACTTTAGTTATACTTTGTCGTACACATTTAATCAAAGTAATTGTCCTACATCAATTGGTGAGTTGGGTTCTGAAAAAATAAGTGTGTTTCCTGTCCCTTCGCAAGGTTCTATTACTATTGAATCGAAAGTTAATATAAATAATATTAAAATATTTGATTTGACAGGGAAGTGCGTTTTAAATGTTAATACCGGTAATGAAAACAATTATAAAATGGAATTGCCTAGCTTAAACGATGGTTTATATTTGTTACAAATAAATAATTCCGAATTAGTTAAAAGAATTCAAATTGTTAAATAAGATGAGATTTAAAATTCTGTTATTGCTGTTTTGCTCATTGGCTATATTTTCTTGTAAAAAGGAAGAAGGTGATGGTGGAATGGCAACTATAAAAGGTAATGTTTGGGTTCGCGATTGGGATAAGAACTTTAATTTAATGATGTATGAACATCCTGGTTTAGATGAAGATGTTTTTATTGTGTATGGAGATCAAACGGGATATGGCGACAAAGTTTCTACCGATTTAAATGGAAATTTTGAATTCAAGTATCTAAGAAAAGGTACCTACACGATTTATGCGTTAAGCGACACATTGCAGTCAGCAAACGTTTCATACAACCAGTTTCCAGT
>JBDKGQ010000145.1:0-4368 GCA_039798145.1 Bacteroidota bacterium | reverse complement strand
TCTCCAAATAAACAATCAATTGATGCAGCATTAAACTGGGTTAAAGGAATTGTTGCTGAACCAGAAGTTGGTGAAGTATATGAAGGAAAAGTAAAAACGATTACTACATTCGGAGCATTCGTTGAATTTATGCCTGGTAAGGATGGCTTACTTCATATCTCTGAAATTTCTAAAGACAGACTACCATCTATGGAAGGTGTTTTAAAGGAAGGAGAGATGATTCAAGTAAAGCTTGTGGAAATAGATAAGAAAACTGGTAAGTATCGCTTATCTCGTAAGGTTTTGTTATAATTTGCTCAAAATTCAGCATATTTATTAAACCTAAAAATTTAATATTACCTCTGAAAGTCCCGCAATGCGGGACTTTTTTTATGAATATTATTTTTGAAAATTGCGTGTAATGAAAGTGTCATCCATTATTAAAAACGGTATTCGATTCTATATAAAACCTACAACAAACCTACATTTCCTTACAAATGCCTAAATCAACGTTTGCAACCATGTAATCGTGTTGCCGTTTAGCTTGTCAAATTTCAAATACAATGAGACAGCTAAAAATTACTAAACAAGTAACCAATCGCGAAACAGCTTCGCTTGATAAGTACCTCCAGGAAATCGGCAAGGTAGAATTACTTCGCCCAGAAGATGAAGTGTATTTAGCACAAAGAATCCGCGAAGGAGATCGCATCGCTTTAGAGCGCTTAACAAAAGCAAACCTACGTTTCGTAGTTTCTGTTGCCAAGCAGTACCAAAATCAAGGATTAACATTAGGCGATCTAATCAACGAAGGAAATCTTGGATTAATTAAAGCGGCGCAACGTTTTGATGAAACTCGTGGATTCAAATTCATTTCCTATGCTGTATGGTGGATTCGTCAAAGTATCCTTCAAGCTTTAGCTGAACAAGCAAGAATTGTCCGACTACCACTAAATAAAATCGGATTCATCAATAAAATCAACCGTGCGTTCTCTCAATTAGAACAAGAGTTCGAAAGAGAACCCACCAACGAAGAGTTGTCAATCATCTTAAACATTACTGTTGCAGATGTTACTGATACTATGCGCTCATCTGGCCGTCACGTTTCTATGGATGCTCCATTGATCACCGGAGAAGATGGTACCTTGATGGATGTTATGCCAGGAGATGACGTGGCTCCGTCTCCAGAAAATAATCTGATTAATGAATCATTAAAAAGAGAAATTGAGCGTGCCCTATTCACATTGACTCCGCGTGAAGCTGATGTAATCAGATTATACTTTGGACTATCAGATTCAGCTTTAACGTTGGAAGAAATCGGAGCAAAGTTTGAATTGACACGAGAACGAGTACGACAAATAAAAGAAAAAGCAATCCGCAGATTAAAACATACTTCAAGAAGTAAGATTTTAAAAACGTATCTCGGTTAAAATATTGGTTTTAGGTTTTTAGGTTTAGATGACCTCGCACTTCGGATGCGGGGTTATCTTTTTTTGAAGAAAATGTTTTGTAGTTTAGCAAAAAATATTTGATATGCCTGCTATAATTGCCCCATCGATGCTTTCTGCCGACTTTGGAAATCTTGAAAGAGACACAAACATGGTTAATCATAGTGAAGCAGATTGGTTTCACATCGATATTATGGATGGTGTTTTTGTACCTAATATTTCTTTTGGATTCCCAGTTTTAAAATCAATTCAAAAGCATGCTCAAAAACCTTTAGATGTGCATTTGATGATTGTTAATCCTGATCAATATTTGAAATCATTTGCAGATGCTGGTGCAGCAGTAATTTCCGTTCACTACGAAGCTTGCACGCATTTACATAGAAGCCTTCAGGCAATAAAAGCACTTAATGTTAAAGCCGGAGTAGCAATCAATCCACATACAAATATTACCCTACTTGCTGATGTCATTAAAGACCTCGACTTAGTTTGTATGATGTCGGTTAATCCTGGTTTTGGCGGACAAAAATTTATTGAGCAAACTTATTCAAAGATTGAAGCGCTGAAAAATCTGATTATTCAAAACAACGCATCTACGCTAATTGAAATTGATGGTGGTGTTGATTTTAATAACGCGCGTAAATTAGTTGACTGTGGAGCTGACGTTTTAGTTGCGGGAAATACCGTTTTCGGAAATGCAAATCCTACGGAAGCAATTGCACAACTAAAATCAATTACTGCTTAGTCCGCTGCGTAATCAGATAGATATTCGAAACGAGAAGTAAGTTTTCCATCAAGCGTAATTGAACCACGCTCAATTAATCCATTATCTTCTCCAATCAACGAAGGAATTACTTTTTCCATTAAATCTTTTCCGAAACCTTCTGAAGCATCACGCGGTAATTCACATGGTAAATTATCCACTGCCATTACAGTAATAGTTGATGGAGCAAATGCTTCGTCTTCTTTCTCCGTATGCGGATTATACCCGTAAAACTTATTATCGATAGTTGATGGATGCGTTGTAGAAGGAATACTTCCGTCGATGTCACATGTCACATCTGCAATAACACTTACCTTGAACTTAGGTCCTCTCATCTCTTCCTTCGTAAATAACACAGGAGCTTGCGGATTCCAATAGGTACAATGGATTAATAAATCACAATTATCGGCGTATGATCCAGGTGTAGAAAAAGTAGAATTAAATAATTCAGGATGATTATAAAACTCCGTGCTACTCCACCCTGCTCCATTCTTTAAAGCATGAAAATCTTTACTATGCAATTGCACATATACAGGCTCCCTGAAAGTATAATTTAAAAACTCATATGGAGTTACCTTTCTAATTTCTAGCGCACCTAACGTCTCTAATGCTCCATTAGCAACACGTCCACCACCAGTCACTACAATTTTAATATTGGGAAGGTTTGCTTTTTCTAACTCATGAAATAATTCTTTCTTATCATGACAAAGATGAGCAGGTTTTAATTCAAACATTCCGTATTTAAGTCCGTAACCCATAATACCATTGTAAGCACCAACAATTCCAGCGTATCTTCCAAAGCCAATTACACGATTGAAATTTTCATCTACTAAACATTCATAATCGATAAGTTGAATTTTATTTTTCAGTATCGCTTGTATTAACTTTTTATTATAAGGCTGCTTTTTAATTGTATGTGAAAAGAATAAATATTTTTTACCTGGAATTAGATTCTCAACGGGAACTTCTTTAACTCCCATTAGAACATCACAATCGGATAAATCATCTTGCAAAGTAACTCCCTGCAATTTATATTCATCATCAGTATAACATCTATACGGACAAGGCTGAACAGCAATTTGCAAATCACTATATGTTTCTAATAAAAATTTACACTGCACAGGTGTAAACGGAACGCGCTTGTCGTGAGGTATTTTCCCTTCTCTGATAATGCCAATTTTCATATTGCAAATTTAAAAAATTATCAGCATGAAATGTCTTTTATTTTTTGATTCCTCTACGATCTAATGCCGCTTGAAATATCCGTGCATTACGCTTATGCTCACCATAGGTAGCTGCATAATTATGAAATCCAGAAAAATCTTCTCGCGCACAGAAAAACATATAATCACTTTTCTTTCTATTCAGCACTGCATCTATAGATTCTATCGAAGGAGTACAAATTGGTCCTGGGGGCAACCCGAAATTCAGATAAGTATTGTAAGGGGATACGATTTGCTTGTGGACATTTAAAACACGTTTGATGGTAAAATCATTAGCTGCATAAATCAATGTTGGGTCAGCTTCTAACTTCCAACCTTGTTCTAGTCGATTAAGATAAATTCCAGCAAGAATTGGCTTCTCATCTTTTTGTCGTGTTTCCTTTTCTACGATGGATGCAACCACTGAAACTTGTTTATAACATTCGATCAAAAAACTCTTCTGCACTTGTATTCCAATAAAACTCATACGTATTCGGAATAATTATACTGATAGCATTATAGGTATTAAATCCATGCTGACTTAAAAAAACAGAATCATTAAAAAGCTTAACAATGGAGTTTGAATCTACTTCTAACTTCGAAGAAACAAGCAATGCTAATCCTTCGAGCTTACGTATGTTATTTATAGACAAATTAACACTTGTTTGCCGACCGGCACGAAGCATTTCAATGATCTCTTTGTTGCTCATTCCATTGTGCAATTTGTATTTACCCGGTTTGATATGATTAACATATTTCATTTGCTTTGCCAGCCAAGTAAAATCATTGATGTTATCTATCAGCTTTTTCTTTTTCAAAATCGCTGACACATCTGTAAAATCTGCTCCTGTTGGAATATACACATAAGGGTCATTCACATCAACATTTCTTACAACAGGTGAAAGAAATTTCAAATACGCAATGATGCCTAAAACAGAAGTACCAAGTGTTACCATCACAATAATTACAATAAAGTATTTTT
>JBDKGQ010000144.1:0-4378 GCA_039798145.1 Bacteroidota bacterium | reverse complement strand
CTGCGATTGCTTTAATATTCCTTTATTGGTGTTTGAAGACGTACCTGGATTTTTACCTGGTACTGATCAGGAGTGGCATGGTATCATTACAAACGGAGCCAAATTATTATTTGCATTTAGTGAAGCAACTGTTCCTCGTATTACAGTTATCACGCGCAAAGCTTATGGTGGTGCGTATGATGTAATGAACTCGAAACATATTGGAGCAGATATGAACTATGCATGGCCTACGGCTGAGATTGCGGTGATGGGTGCACGCGGTGCGGCAGAAATTATTTTCAAGAATGAGATTGCGGCTTCTGCAGATCCTCAACAAAAGTTAAAAGAGAAAGAAGAAGAATATATAAATCACTTTGCAAATCCATACAGAGCAGCTGAACGTGGAAGCAACAAGAAGTAAATTGATCAAAGCTTTTAAAATGTTAGAAAACAAAGCGGTCAAACTTCCGAAGAAAAAGCACGGCAATATTCCATTGTAATTTTTCCAACTAATCATAAAAAAATCCCGAGGTTATCTCGGGATTTTTCGGTTTGAAGAGAACTGGTGTTTAATTTAATATTAGTTCATCGATCGATATATTTTGCAAATAGGCATCTACAATACGATTCGATTTTGTTGCAGCGATTTTAGCGATGCGATTACGCTTTACATGATACCATAATTGGATATAGTACCCATTCAGATAATATAGGTTTACTCGATAGCAGCTATTTTGGCGGACCATGATAAAATTAGCGTGGTGCCATACATGCCAGGCTTTCTCATCGAAATTGAGAACATTAAACTTTTCTACTGAAGGTGCGTCCGTAATCATCTTTGTGCGTTTTGATGATACAATGATGCAACTGAAACCACGATTTACCCTCTTGATTTTGGTTAATATCTCAAAAAAATGGGTTAAAATGGCTTTGGCTTCAATAAAAAACCCCGAGGATAATTCTCGGGGTCTTCAAATATTGTGATAATCGTATTACTTAGAAAGTTCTACGCGTTGTAGCATCGTTCCGTTAGCTGTTTGAATTTTAACAATGTAAACACCTTTGTTAAGATCAGATAAATTCAATGAATAAATAGCATCGAAATCTCCTAAATCAGCTGATTTTACCTCACGACCTAATAAATCTACTACCGATACTTTCACTTGCTTGAAATAATCTTTCGTCATATCGATATGTAATAAACCGCGTGTTGGGTTTGGATAAACAAGAATATTCATTGCTGATTTAACCTCTGCAATAGCTGTTACACAACCATTAGCATTTGCTACGTTAGCAGCACCTGGTGTAGAACACATACGGTTAAAATCAACTGAATTGTTGTTTGAATCTGTTCCATCAGGATATCTTCCGATACTGTAGAAACGTGACATAATTGTATCCGCTACAATAGTATCGCTGTTTCCTGCTGGAACACCAGCAGTTTCAAAATAAGGAGCGATACAATCACCTTCGTAGCTAACTACATCGATGATATTACCTTGTTGTACATCTTGTAAATAAACCGCATCAGGAGATGGAGTAGTTGCTGTTGCAGAAGCTGCATTTTGGATACAGTTAGTAGCAGCAGTAAAAGTCAAGTTACAGTTTGGAACCTTACCTGAGTTACCACAGATTACAAAGAAAGAACCTGCTGTTAAAGTTTGTGATGGAAGTTGAATAGAATCGTAAGCAACGTTTCCTGTTCCGCTTGTACTTCCGTTAAACAATACTAATTTGAAATCTGCTAAGTTCACTGGATTCGGACCTGCATTGTATAATTCTACATACTCTGCACTGTCAACGCCAGGCTGATCATAATCGATTTCATTAATTACTAGGGCTTGCGCATTAACCATGTTGGTCATTAGTATTGCAACTGCAAATACCATTGCGATTTTTGTGATACAAAACGTAAATGTTTTCTTCATAGGATGATGTTTTTATTCCCGTTTTTTGGGGAAGCAAATTTAACCTTCCATTTTGAAATAAGCTCAATTCTAAATTAATTATTTGTAAAGTATTCTATTTTTGGGGTCATATGGTCAGGCCCCCTTCCTTTTTACGCTGGATTTATCCGAATGCAATATGGCATTTACCCTCTGATAGGAAGGTTTTATATCTGACGTTTGATGACGGTCCGACCCCTTTTGTAACCGAAAAAGTACTCGAATTACTTGATGAATATAAGGCAAAAGCCACTTTTTTCTGCATCGGGAAGAACATAGAACAACACCCTGGGATATTTAATTTAATCAAAGAAAAAGGCCATCATATTGGTTCTCACACGTATTCCCATTTGAATGGATGGAAATCGAAGGCAGAGGAGTACATTAATGATTACATGAAGGGACGTGAGCTATCCAAAAGCAACTTGTTTCGTCCTCCTTACGGAAGGATTCTTTTAAAGCCACTTCAAGTCATTCAAAAACAGGACAAAGTAATTATGTGGGATATATTGAGCAAGGACTATGATAACGATTTATCGACTGAGGTAGTTTATGCTAATGTTATAAGAAATATAAGACCTGGCTCTATCATCGTTTTCCACGATAGTGAAAAAGCAAAGAAAAACCTTTGGGTAGTTTTACCGCGTTTATTGGAATACTTGAGCCAACAGGGGTATGCCTTAGAAGCTATTCCGTATTAGGTTAATTTTTATTTAACATCACAATGAATAACTTCTTCTGATGTTTAACAAAAACCATGTATTCCCCTTGTAAATAATTCTTAAATTCGCCCATCTTATTCTATAAATATGAATCATTATAAGCGTATTAACAATCTCTTCGGATGGATTGCTTTTGCCATTTCAGCGTTCGTGTATTTAAGCACTATTGAGCCAACAGGTAGTTTTTGGGATTGCGGCGAGTTCATCGCATCTTCTTACCGACTACAAGTAGGTCATCCTCCGGGAGCGCCATTATTCTTGATGTTAGGTAGAGTATTTAGTTTGATGTCGGGCGGAGATATTCGTCTCGTTTCCGTGATGATCAATATTTTATCTGCATTAATGAGTGCCTTTACAATTCTGTTTTTGTTTTGGACAATCACCGCTATTGCAAAAAAGATTGTTGTAAAAAGCGAAGAGATTACAAGTGCACAACTAATCGGAATTATGGGTGCTGGTTTAGTAGGCTCTTTAGCCTATACTTTCAGTGATTCATTCTGGTTTTCTGCAGTAGAGGGCGAGGTTTATGCCTCTTCTTCTTTCTTTACAGCGATTGTATTTTGGGTGATGTTCAAGTGGGATGCTTCCGAAGAAAAAGACGCTAACAAATGGATTATTTTGATTGCATATTTGATGGGATTATCCATCGGTATTCACTTATTGAACTTATTGACGATTCCTGCTCTTGCATTCATTTACTATTTCAAGAAAAACAAACCTTCTTTAGGTGGTGTGATTAAAACATCAATTGCAGGTGTATTAATTTTAGGTATCGTACAATTCGGAATTATCTCTGGTTTAGTAAGTCTTGCATCTAAGTTTGACTTATTGTTTGTAAACAGTTTCGGATTACCATTCTGGTCAGGATTTTTATTCTTCATTGCATTATTGATTGGCGGTATTGTTTACGGATTAAAACATTCCGTTGAAAAGAATAAGCCATTATTAAACTTAAGCATTCTTTGCTTTGCATTTATTCTATTGGGATACTCTTCTTATGCAATGATTGTAATTCGTTCGATGGCTAACCCTCCAATGGATGAAAACAATCCTGAGCAAGTATTTAATTTATTAGGGTATATCAACCGTGAGCAATACGGCGATCGTCCTTTATTTTATGGACAATATTACAATGCAGAACAAGTAAGCATTGAAGAAGGAGCAAATCAATATGCAGCAAAAGATGGAAAGTATGTAGTAAGTGGTAAAAAACAATCTCCTGTTTTTGATCCTGCTAACTGTACCATTTTCCCTCGTATGTATAGCTCGCAAGAAAATCATATTCAAGCATACAAAGAATGGGCGGGTATTACTGGAGATGGTAAGCCAACCTTTGCACAAAACTTAAAGTTCTTCTGGAATTACCAAATCATACACATGTACTGGCGCTATTTCATGTGGAATTTTTCTGGTCGCCAAAATGATATTCAAGGTCATGGAGGAATTACAAAAGGGAATTGGCTTACAGGAATTACATTTCTTGATGAAGCGCGATTAGGTCCGCAAGACACTTTACCAGATAGTGCAAAAACCAATAAAGGATACAATCGTTTTTATATGCTTCCTTTCTTGTTGGGTGTAATTGGAATGATATGGCATTATAAGAAAGCGAAGCAAAATGATTTCTGGACCGTAATGTTGTTGTTCTTCTTTACAGGATTAGCCATTGTACTTTACCTGAATCAATACCCATATCAGCCACGTGAACGTGACTATGCTTATGCTGCTTCA
>JBDKGQ010000143.1:0-4028 GCA_039798145.1 Bacteroidota bacterium | reverse complement strand
GTACAAGGTGCATCAAGCTATACTTGGACAGTACCAGGTGGTGCAAGTATCATTAGCGGACAAGGAACTAAAGCAATTACGGTTGTTCATGCAGCGGTAGCTTCAGCGAACGGAATTGTAACTGTTAAGGCAAGTAACAACTGCGGATTATCAGCTGTGAAAGTATTAGCTGTAAACAATATCTCTTGCCCTCGTAACGGACAAGCAGGAACACTATCAATGGTAGCTTATCCAAACCCTACGCATGATTTATTAAATGTAGAATTTGCTTCAGAAAACGACGAAACAACAACAGTTAAAATGATTGACGCTGCTGGTCGTATGATTTACAATGAAACATTAAATGCATCAGCTGGCGCTAATAGAACTACTATTCAGGTTGCTGATTTCGCTAAGGGAGTATACTTGTTACAATTAGAATCAAGTAATAAACTTGAAAAGATAAGAGTGATTGTAGAATAATCACTTTTCAATAAGATTTAAAAGAGGAGCTTTCGGGCTCCTCTTTTATTTTCAAATAAATACTAACTTCGTGAACATTATCATCAATTATGAAGTCAAGGTCATTATTAATCGCACTCACAGCCTGTTTATTATTAAATGCGAAATCAAATGCTCAGTTCATCAATAACATGAGTATTTACCCAGTGAATCCAACAACTAACGATAGTGTATACTTGATTGCTTCTAGTTATTTTCAATCAGGCACCTGTAATCAAAAAACGCTTAACTATTCCATCATTAACGAATACATCGATTGTGATGCATTGCATTGTGTAGGTATGCTAACCTATATATGTTACGATGAAGACACATTCTCGGTTGGCAAATTACCAGCAGGTAATTATATCTATCGCTATACTGTCAATGCTGGTTTTGGATTTAATCCTTGTACACCCGGAATTGTTCCTGGCCCAACGGACTCCTTAAGTTTTACAGTAACATCTACCTCAGGAATTGATAATCATATATTCCCCGAATTAGTAGTTGGTCCAAATCCTTGTTCTGATTTTATAGAAATAAAATGCTATAGCAATGAGGAAAAACAAGTTTCAATTATTGACATGACAGGAAAGATTTGTCAATCAGAAAACTTATCGGGCAATCATATACGAATCAACACCAATAATATTACGTCTGGACTATACATTTTAAGAGTACAATCACAATCCACAATTTACCAATCAAAACTCTTTTATAAAAAATAAACTATATCAAGTATTTTGATTATCTTGTATTGTGATTTTCAACCATTATGCTAACTAAAACAAATTCGATTTTACATTTAATAAGTTCACCTGTAATTATTACAGATGTTAAATTTCGATTTGTAGAAGCAAATGAAGCCGCTCAAAATTTATTAGCTTTAAGCGAGCAGACATTGCAAGGGTCTATTTTCAACTTTATCAATTGTAGCGAAGAAGACTTAATCAAATTATTTAACAGTAAAAACAATTCACTAGAAAATGTACGATTGCTAAATGTCAGCAATGCACTCGTTGATAAATCATGGACATTAAAAGCAAGTCGTTACGAACTAAATCAAGACGAAGAAGGTTATTGTTTTCTATTAGAAGAAAGTCAAGAAGAGAAATTTAAATCAATCGAAAAAGAAAGGGATTTTTACAAGGAACTTTTAGATAATATGCCAGCTGATGTTGGTGTATTTAATGAAGATCAAAAATACTTATATGTAAATCCACATGCTGTTAAAGATCCTGAAATGCGCAAGTGGATTATTGGAAAAGATGACTTCGATTACTGCAAAGCCCGAAATATACCAACAACTATTGCAAAAGACCGTAGAGATAAGTTCAAGGATTTCTTAAGGAACAAATCGACTTACTATACTTTCGAAGAAACAAGCGAACGTAATAATGTGGCATCTCATAACCTTCGCATCGTATATGGTTTTTATAATTCTGATGGAAGCTTTAAATATGCATTGGGTTATGGAATCAACATCGACCAACTCAAGAACTACGAGTTAATTAATATACGTCAACAGTCCGCCATTGAAATTTCGAATGATGGTATAGCCCTTTTAGATGGCAATGGTGAATATACCTATGTGAATAATGCATTGGTTAAAATGCTTGGATTAAAATCCAGCAAGTACATGATTGGAAGAAAATGGAGAGAATTCTTTCCTGAATCAGAGGTAAGCCATTTAGCAGATGACGTATACCCGATATTGTTAGAGAAAAAATTCTGGAGAGGAGAAGCGTACGGTTATAAATTTAATTCAAATGAAAAATTAATCGTTGAATTAACAATGAACCTAATGCCCGACAAGGGAATCGTCTGTATTTGCCGTGATGTAACAGAACGCAAACGACAGGAAGAACAACTAAAACGACTTGCTTTGGTAGCCAAGAACACCAACAGCATGGTTATTATCTCCGATGCTAATTCAAAAATAGAATGGGTTAACGATGCCTTTACTAACAATACCGGATATACGCTGGACGAAGTAAAAGGAATAGAACCGAGAAGTTTTTTAAATGGTCCTGAAACAGATCAAAAAATAATTGACAAACTTCGGGAGATTCAATTAAACCATCAACCATATGCGGGTGAAAAACTTTCCTACAAAAAAGATGGAACTACCATTTGGGTTTATTTAATGGTGAATCCGATTTTTAATGATAATGGAGAATTGACCAACTGGGTATCTGTCGAGACAGACATTACGCCAATAAAAAATGCAGAATTAGTTTATCAAAATGCACTTATAAAAGAGAAAACATTCAGCGATTTAAAATCACAGTTCGTTTCATTAGCATCTCATGAATTCAGAACACCATTAGCTGG
Organism: Bacteroidota bacterium; assembly: GCA_039798145.1. Taxonomy (GTDB): domain Bacteria; phylum Bacteroidota; class Bacteroidia; order AKYH767-A; family OLB10; genus CAINEC01. The sequence continues at coordinate 1,214 of JBDKGQ010000143.1, read as the reverse complement.
CATCATGACGAGTATTGAAATTGTGAAAGTTATTTTAGATCGAGAAAAGGCAGTTTATCCTGATCGAATCGATATACATTTAGAGCGTTGTATTGAAGAGATTCAACGTTTAACATCTATAATGGATAACGTGTTAATCTCTGGAAAAATGCAATTAGGTAAAATGCCTTTTGATCCGATATCTCGTGATTTTATTCCATTCTTTAATGAGGTAATTAAAAACTTTCAAATGATTTCTCCTGATAGAAAATTGGAAGTAAATAATCCATTTGAAGAAATAGAAATGACCTTTGATGGAAAACTATTGGAACATGCATTCAATAACATTTTGAATAATGCTAATAAATATTCACCGAAAGACACCCTAATTAAAATCGATTTAACTGATTCAAAAGACGCTATTCAATTAACGGTTATCGACTATGGAATTGGGATTCCGGAGGAGGAACAGATTCACCTTTTCAGCTCTTTTTTCAGAGCATCAAATACTATTTCACACCACGGTACTGGACTTGGACTTGGAATTGTGAAACAATTTATCGCTTATTGCTGCTGCGGCGTTGTATTCACAATCTCAACATAAGGTGTAAATGGGGGTGTTTTGCCGTCTCTTTCATCCAAAAGGGCTTGTTCTTCAGCATTTAGCGGATCAACTGTCGTATTGGCCAACTCCAGCGTCAGGGTTCGAAAACTAGGGGCAATCGGCAATACTGGCTCCAAAACAGTTGCCACAGCGGCATAAGCGATCGGTTCGCCTGAAGCCAAAGACTGAATAAGTACTGGATCAACCTGAGCATTCATCCGAGTGATCGCTGAAGGGCTGATATAGCAGCTGACTGTCTGTTGGCAGACATTGGCATAAGTTGAGTAGCTAGTAATTAAAATATCGCCAGCTTCATTACAGCTCGGGTCTACCTCTCCATTGAACTCACAGTAAGGATACAATCCGACAGATTGAGCTTGAGCCATCCACTCAGTGAAATCTTTTGTCCAACTACTGGGAGCACTCATACCAATAATTGGTGGTTTAGCAGCCGGCATGACAGCTGATGTTGAAGCAGTTGGGGTAGGTTTTAAAGTTGCAGCCTGTACAGGAGAGGGTAAAAATGGCCTTAAATAATAGCGATAAAGTTTATTTTGCAAGAAGATATTTTCTGATTGGACTAGTACTTTAAAACTATCTACTTTGGTCAGTTTGTCTTTTGTATCAAAAT
>JBDKGQ010000142.1:0-4056 GCA_039798145.1 Bacteroidota bacterium | reverse complement strand
TAGCACGATACTTACCTTCGGAATTGGAGAGAGTTTTCTAGCGGAGAAAATCGCATCTTTCGAAAACAAGTTGCCAAGCCATATTAAGTTAGCGTATTTGCCTAGTGCAGGTTCTGTTCGTTTACGATTATCAGGTAGTGGTGATGATGAAGAGGGACTAAAAAAAGAAATAGAAGGGTTGACAAAAGAATTGTCGGATATTATTCCTGAATTCATTTACGGTTATGGAAAAGATGAGTTACCGAAAGTGGTAGGTGATTTATTAAAATCAAACGGACTTACCTTAGCTACTGCGGAAAGCTGTTCAGGTGGATTTATGGCTCATTTGATTACTTCTATTCCGGGGAGCTCTGCTTATTACATGGGGTCATCGGTTACTTACTCGAATGAAAGTAAAACACAATTACTAAATATACCTCCTTCGCTGATTGAAACGCATGGGGCGGTGAGTGAGCCTGTAGTACTTGCTATGGTTGAATCCGTTAAAAAATTATTCAATGTTGACTGTGCAATTGCTACTACTGGCGTTGCCGGACCAGGGGGAGGAACACCCGAAAAGCCAGTTGGAACCGTTTGGGTGGGAGTAAGCACACCTCATGAAACCAAAGCATACTTACTTAAGTTGGGAGATAACCGACTAAGAACCATTGAAGTAGCGGCTTTAAGTGGATTGAATTTTTTGCGAAAAGCGCTGCTGAAAAAATAATGCACTAAAAAAATAAAAAATAGAGGCAGTGCTTGTAGATAAAACAAAATTTACTAAATTTGCCTTCCAATAAAGTAAAGTCATGTCAAGAATTTGTGATTTAACCGGAAAACAAGCAATTACCGGAAATAAAGTTAGCCACTCGAACCGCAAAACGAAGCGTCGTTTTAATCCTAATTTACAGGTTAAGAAATTTTACCTACCTGAAACAGGAGAGTGGATTACATTAAAAGTAAGTACATCTGCTTTAAGAACGATCAACAAGATCGGAATTACGGAAGCGATTACACGCGCTATCGTAAAAGGAGCATTGTAAGAATTATTATATAACGGTTGAAAAACCGGTAGATTACCATTTTGATTAAATTTGAATCATGAAAAGTAATCTGTCGGTTTTTTTTATTTTGTTTCCGTTCCTCTTGTTTGGTCAGAATTCCGACCATGATTTATTGCCAGCTTCTTTTTTTAAAGCCAATCGGGAAAAGTTTATTGAGCAAATGCCTGCACATTCGGCGGCTGTTTTTTTTGCCAATCCTATCCGCAATAGAAGCAACGATGTCGATTATCAATACAGTCAAAATCCCAACTTTTATTACTTAACTGGCTTTAGAGATCCTGATGCAGTGCTGATTTTATTTAAAGATCAAAAGACCTTTGATGAAAATAAAGGGGTAAAAGAGCTGTTGTTTATCCGACCAAAAAATAAGTCCGAAGAGATTTGGACTAGCATTAGACCAAGCTGTGAAGAGGCTTCCATCATTACAGGAATACAGGCAGTTTATACAACCGTTCAGTTTAAGGATTTTGGTATTGCCTTTTCAAAAATGGAAGAACTGTGGGCGGAATTTCCGTCACAACCTAATTCAGAAGCTTTCTCAAAAATTGCTTTAGCCAATCTTGTGGAGGACTTTAAACAAAAGTTGCCTACTGATTTAAGCATCGATGAAATCAAACCAATTAAAGTGATGGCATCGATGAGAGAGGTTAAACAAAAAGAAGAAATAACACTGGTTAAAAGGGCAGTAGATATTTCAGTTGAAGGATTCATTGAACTAATGAAAGCGATAAAGCCGGGATTTAAAGAGTATCAGGCTCAGGCGATAGTTGAATATTTTGTAAAGAATAATGGGGGCGAGTATCAGGGTTATCCATCTATTTGTGGTGGAGCAGGGAATAGCTGTATTCTGCATTATCAAGAAAATCGTGATTCATTAAAATCGGGAGATCTGTTGTTAGCGGATATGGGTGGCGAGTATCATGGGTATACGGCCGACATTACAAGGACTTTTCCGGTGAATGGAAAGTTTTCTGAAGAGCAAAAGTTGATTTACAATTTGGTGTTGAAAGCACAAGAAACAGGAATTGCAGTTTGTTTACCAGGGGAATCATTTAGAGCAACGCATAATGCTACCTTTAAAATTGTTTCTGAGGGATTAGTTCAATTGGGGATTATTAAAAAGGAAGATGAGGCGGATAAATACTTTATGCATGGAACCAGTCATTATTTAGGATTAGATGTTCATGATGCAGGTACCTATGGAGCATTGAAACCAGGGACCATTATAACGGTTGAACCTGGAATTTATATTCCCGAAGGTTCACCATGTGATAAAAAATGGTGGAATATAGGAGTGCGCATAGAAGACGATATTTTAATTAATGTGAAGGGGGGCGCGACTAATTTATCGGGTAAATTGCCTCGTTCGGTAGTTGAAATTGAGCAATTAATGGCGCAAGATTCCTACCTTAAGTACTAATAGACCAGATGATTGAGGTTAATTTACGAGGACGTTTTAATAAATCAACACAGATTTTAATTTTTAAATGAATAGTATTTGTGATTTTAGTAAAACTATATTATCTTTGCATCCCCTTAAGAAAGGGACTTAATTGATTTCAAATCATGGCAAAGAAAGGCAACCGAGTACAAGTGATTATGGAGTGCACTGAACACAAAAACAGTGGCATGCCTGGTACATCTCGTTACATCACTACGAAAAACAAGAAAAACACAACTGAGCGTTTAGAGTTGAAGAAATTCAATCGTATCTTAAAGCGTGTAACAGTTCATAAAGAAATTAAATAACCGGGGTTTCCCTTAAAATTATCACAACATGGCAAAGAAAGTAGTTGCGACACTAAAGACCGGTAAAGGTAAAGAGTTCTCAAAAGTAATTAAGATGGTGAAGTCACCTTTAACAGGTGCTTACGCTTTCAAATCAGAAGTCGTTCACAACGATCACGTGAAAGATTTCTTGAAAGAAAAATAATAACTGGCAATCAACCTGCCTCTGAAATTAGCTTCTTTCTATGAAAGGAGCTTTTTTTATTACATTTAAATCTTCATTATTTAAAAATGGGTTTATTCGGACTATTTAATCGTGATAAAAAAGAGTCGCTTGACAAGGGACTCGAGAAAACACGTGAAAGTTTTTTTTCAAAGCTAACAAAGACGTTGATTGGGAAATCTTCCATCGACGATGAAGTACTTGATAATTTAGAAGAGATTTTAGTGACTTCTGATGTGGGTGTTGAAACAACGCTCAAGATTGTAAAGCGTATTCAGGAGCGAGTGGCACGTGATAAATACACTTCTTCCAACGAATTAAATAAAATATTAAAAGAAGAGAGTGCATTATTATTAGAGGAGAATAAATCTTCAGGTAGTAATGATTTTAACTCATTGAAGGATTTACCTGCAAAGCCATATGTAATTATGGTGGTTGGGGTAAATGGTGTTGGAAAGACAACAACTATTGGAAAATTAGCAAATCAGTTTAAGTTAGCTGGTAAAAATGTAGTCATTGGTGCGGCCGATACTTTTAGAGCTGCAGCTGTAGATCAATTAACAATATGGGCTAATCGTGTGGGAGTTCCTATCGTGTCCCAAGGAATGGGTGCTGATCCTGCAAGTGTAGCATTTGATGCCGTTAGTTCGGCATTGGCGCAGGGAGCAGATGTTTGTATAATTGATACTGCTGGTCGTTTACATAATAAAATTAATTTGATGAATGAGCTTTCTAAGATTAGAAGGGTGATGCAAAAAGTGATTCCCGATGCTCCTCATGAAATTTTATTGGTTCTTGATGCCTCAACAGGACAAAATGCTATTGAACAAGCTCGTCAGTTTATTGCAGCTACCGATGTCAATGCCCTTGCTTTAACAAAGTTAGATGGAACGGCTAAAGGTGGTGTAGTAATCGGAATCAGCGATCAGTTTAAAGTGCCAGTGAAATATATTGGGGTAGGTGAAAAGATTGATGACCTTCAACTCTTCGACAGAAATGAATTTGTAAAGTCATTGTTTAACGAATAAAAAAAGCCCTGTAGCAACTACTACAGGGCTTTTT
>JBDKGQ010000141.1:0-4062 GCA_039798145.1 Bacteroidota bacterium | reverse complement strand
CCAGCGCTGTAGGCATTACCTTTTTCCCAATAAATACACAAGTCTGTATTTTTATTCTCGTAAAAAATGGTTTGGCGAATGGTATAAACAGAAGCCTGACCTCTCAACATAAATGTTTCGTTAGAAGTTGAAAGAATTGTTCCATCGGGTCCAATAATTCGAAGGTAAATATCTTTAGCTCCTTTATCCACCACTTGATTTTCGATAATGGTGAAACAGGTTTTAATTCGGTCGGTTTGCTTTGCTTTGGTTGTTTCTATTTCCTTGCCGCTTCCCTTATATTTTACTCCTGAAGCAATAGCATTTACTGTTTTTAATACTGATGCGATAGCCACTTTGTTAGAAAGGGAGCTATTTTCTTGTGTTAGAGAGCCCACCTTAGAATTCGCAGAGGAAAGGTCCTGGCTTAGCGTACTGTTTTGGTCAGTTAGGTCTTTATTGGCAATTTTTAATGAATCGATTTGAGCAATATAATTTTGATTTAGCTGCTTTAGATTAGCAATTTCTTCCTTTGCTTTTTTCAATTGAGCAGCATCGCCAGAGTTTATTAAACGTTGAATTTCAGCAATTTTACTTCTGATTTCCTCATCTTTTGAAGTCAAAAGGTTTTGCAAACCTGCATTTTCCTGATTAAGCTTATCAAATTCAAATTTTACCTTTTGAAGCTCTGCGTTCAAGGTTTCTTTTTCAGCTGTTGTATTTTTTAAGGCAACAGTGGTTTGTTGTAAGTCGGTTTTCTTATTGAAAAACTGCCATAACAATAAGCCATTTACCCCTAGTAAGAGAGAAATTATGACAATAACGATTGTTTTTTTCGATTGGGACTCTTTATTTTCTAGAGACATAAACAGGTAGATTTTTTAGGGAACAACAAAACTTTGCTAAAAATAGAGAAAAATCGGACTATTTCCATCGTGTACATAGCCTTGTTCACCCAATAATATAACCCATTCAGATAAAAAACCGGAAATTTCAATGAGTTTGGTGTATTTTCCTCTCTCAAAAATCACAATTTGTTAAAGTAAATGCGGTTTGGTTTTACTACATTTGCCCAGCGGATTGAAATCATAAAAATCACTACTAAGTTTTAATGAAAAAACTGCTATTGCTCTTACTTCTTTTTTCGACTATTGCCGGAAAGGTTTTTTCGCAAGTGGTAGGAGACTATAGATCTGCATCAAGTGGGGTTTGGTCAACAGCAGCAACATGGCAAAGTTGGAATGGTTCTGCTTGGGTAGCGGCAGCAGCTGCTCCTGGTGCAACCAATAATGTTAAAATTCTGAACGGACATACAATTACTGTTTCTACTTCTGGTGCTCCTTGTGCCGATTTAGTTGTTGATGCAGGAGGTAAATTATTTTGCAACGGGTTTGTCAATGTTTATGTGAACGTTTATGGTGATACTCTTATGTCGAACGGCACTATTGGTAATGGTGCAACGTTCGATGGTATTTCATTTAATATTTATGGAGCGAGTTGTAGGATTTTAGGTTCTTTAGGAACTTTTGATGCATCAAGGATTCGTAAAAATGATGCGACATATACAACCACTACGTTAAGTATCGAACGAGATGTAAAGCTCCGATTTTGTGGAGGGCGTCAGACACAGATTTACAATAATGCGAATACTGCGGCTGGTTCTACTGGAACAAAATTCAATGTTACTGTAGCTGCAGGAGCAACCCTTACATTAGACTCAACAGTTTCAGCGGAATGTCAGGCAACTGGAAGTGCTGCAACTATTAATTTAGTCTCATCCACAATTGCTGGAAATGTGAACGTAACAACAGCATCTACTGCTACTATAAGTGCTGGTATGATGGTGTCTGGTGCAGGGATCATCCCGGGCACAACAGTAGCAAGTGTAGTATCCGGAACACAATTTACTCTTTCACAAAACGCTGTTGTTACTAACGCCACAAACAATCTAACCTTTGGAGGTAATCAGATAACCAATACAACAGCAATTACCTCATATTATGGTGCTACTTTCGGTGTGCCTGGTTCATTGCCGAATTGTAGAGTTTATGGTACTGGTATCGCACCAGGAGCCTATATTGTTACAGCGACATTAGTCGCGGGTAGTACTTATAATTTACAATTGAGTTTGCCTAATACGGGTCCGGTAAGTGGAACCATTTATTTCGTTTCCGATGGTAATGCAGCAGTTGATGGAATTACAGGAACTGCTCCTGGCGCATCTGCAGGATCGTTTACTATTAATGGGACAATGTTGATTTCCGGATTTTTATACCTGACAACGAATAATGGGAGTACCGTTGCTGATTCAACTGTTACATGGACAGTTAATAATGGAGGGGTTTTAAAAGTTGGGAATGTTTTAACTTCTGCAAGTGGAACAGCAAAGCATACATTCAGAGTGGCTACGGGAGGTAAATTTGAAGTATTTGGATTACCTGGATTCTCCACTGCATTAAATGCTACCAATAACATTTACGATATTCAAGCGGGAAGTTTTACAGAGTTTTCAGGAAAAGGAAATCAGAATGTACCCGTAATCTTATCAGCTGCGCCTTCATCAGGATATTATGGTAATCTGAAAATATCAGGATATGGAACTAAGTCGGAGATTGCAACTACTGCCTACAATATTTTCAACAATTTTGAAATTTCAAATGCCGCTGGTGCTCCAAAATTTAATGGTTCAGTTTCGACTCAGTTTTTTGTTGGGGGTAATTGGATCAACTATCATGATTCTGCATACATCGAGGCAGACTTCGTTAATTTTAACCGAACAGGTGTTTCAACAATAACTTGTCCTTCAGGAGAAGTATTTGGGACCTTAAGATATTCAAAAACAGACTCTTCAGCCGTACGTTTTTTATCTGATGTGAAAGTTAAAACGCAACTTAGTTGGTCGACTAATGGATTTTTTCACTTGAATGGAAATTCACTTACCTTATATAATCCAATCACTTCGGCCATTTTAATCAATACAACAACTGCTGTTACGGCAAGGTATATTTTAGGTGAAACTGGCGACTTCAATTCAAAAGTGCGTTGGAATATTGGTACGACAGGCGCTTATTCCAGGTTTGCCATTCCTTTTGCCAAGGGTTCTGGTTCGGCTAATTATACGCCCTATGCATTTACTGTAGATGCTAACGTTCAGGTAGATACGATGACAGTTTCTACATACGGAACACCAGCTACTAATCTAAATTGGCCAACTGCCGCTCCTTACGGGGTTACAAATTTGAATTCGTCAACTAATTTATCGCCCGATAACCGCGATGCAACAGCTGATCGTTTTTGGTACGTTGGATTTACTTCACCCAATGTTACAAACGACACCATAGTTTTAACCTATGCTTCCCCATCTGAATTGCCAGCTGCGCCTTTCAATATTCCTGATTCTATCAGAGGACAATATTGGGATGCCGCTAATGGTTCATGGGCATTGCCAGTGGTAGGTTATAATGTCCTAAATGCTGTTGTTATTCCAAATCCGTCTTTAAACAGAGTCTGGTCGCTGGTAAGCAATATTTCTCCTATGGGTCCATTGCCATTGCCTATTGAACTAGTTGATTTTAAAGGGAAGTATATTAATAATCAAAGTGTTCTATCATGGGTAACGGCTTCAGAAAAGAATAATGATTATTTTATTTTGGAAAGAAGTGAAGATGCTCACGAATTCATCCAAATAGGAAAAATTGATGGGGCGGGTAATTCAAATACGTTTTTAAATTATCAATTCATTGATATTAAGCCGATTAATCAGGTGGCTTATTATCGTTTAAAGCAGATTGACTTCGATGGGCAATACTCCTATAGTCAAGTTATTGCATTAAGAAACAACCAAAAATTAAATGCAGAACTCAAGGCTTATCCTAATCCATCCAACGGCAATTTTTTAATTACAAATATCCCATTTGATGAAGGGGATGATTTTGTTTGCCAAGTTTATAATTTGCAAGGAGAACTAATGAGAAAAGACTTGCACATTTCAGATGCAAGCGGTAACTTGCTGCTCCAATTAAATGAACTGAAAAGTGGAGTTTATTGGATAAGGCTAACGAACGGTTATACAACAGTATCAGC
>JBDKGQ010000140.1:0-5874 GCA_039798145.1 Bacteroidota bacterium | reverse complement strand
TGTTTTAGTTACTGATGCGAATGGTTGTAAAAATTCAGATAGTGTAACAGTATTAGTTAATCAATTACCTAATGTTACTGCAAGCAGCAATGCAGCTATCTGTATTGGAGCTTCAACTTCAATCACTGCATCTGGTGCAACAAACTATAGCTGGTCGCCATCAACAGGATTAGACAATAGCAATATTTCAAACCCTACGGCTAATCCTACAAGCACAACTACCTATGTCGTGATTGGAACTGATAACAACGGATGTTCTAATTCAGATAGCACTACAGTTACTGTTAATCCACTTCCAACAGCAGTTGTTTCTACTGGTGGTATTATCTGTAATGGTGGAAGCATTAGTTTAACAGCAAGCGGAGGAACAAGCTATAGCTGGACACCAGCAACAGGATTAAACAATGCAACTATTGATAACCCAATTGCATCGCCTACTACTACTACTACCTATACAGTAACTGTTACAGATGCTAATGGATGTACTGATGATGATCAAGTTACTGTTGATGTAAACGACCAACCAGTTGCATCGTTTGCAATTGATAGTGCAATAACTGTAATTGGATGTGAAGGCGTAGAAATTACCTTAATCAACAATAGTACTTTCGCGTTAAATTACGAATGGAACTTTGGCGATGGAACAACTTCTATCGATGCTAATCCTAATCACATTTTTGCATTTGGATCATCGAATGGAATCACATTAATTGCTTACAACAACCAATGTTCTGACACATTAGTAACTCCATTTAGTCCTGGTCAGTTAGCTGATTACTTCAGTAACATTCCAAATATCTTCACTCCAAATAATGATGGAATCAACGATTGTTTCAATCTTGGAGCAAATACGAAGTTTGAAGATTGTAGTTCTTGGGAGATTTATAATCGATGGGGAACAAAAGTCTTTACAAGTAGTACAGCTCAACCATGCTGGAACGGTAAGAAAGATAATACTGGAGAAGATCAACCAGCTGGTACTTACTTCTACATCTTAAAAGCGGGCAATGCCGATTACAAAGGAACGGTAATGCTGAATCGCTAATGATTCATAACTAATTGAAACGGAGCTCAAAAAGCTCCGTTTTTTTTTAACCTTTTTTATTTGATTTCGTAGAACGTCCGAATTGAAAGCAAAGATTTATGCTTTCAAAAGGATAATTACTATGATTAAATTTAAAACTGGAACCTTCAGAAGGATAGACAAGAAAATTGAAAGTTCTTTTTTCATCGTGTTGGCTGTCGCTGTCCTAAGTGTCTTTATCAGTTATTTCGTTATTAAAACAAATCAGGATAAAACAGCCGAATTAATCAATAAAACTAATCCGACTTTACTACAAATTAATAAGCTGCAGCTTTTAGTACACAACTCAGCCTTTTATACTACTAATGCAGTTTATAATTATGAGCAACGTTTTTATCTGGATAGTCTACAGCAACTAAAGAACACCGATTATACTAAAATCAAGTCGAAGATTCTTACTCTTAATAAAGTTGATAACCCAGATTATATTGCACTAAACAATTGTATCAATCAATATGAGCGAGTTTTAAAAGCTGAAAACAATTTGCTCTATTCACTTTATGCAGCAATTGACAATGGCGATTCAGCATATATCACTAGCTCTAAAATAGAATTACAACAAAAGATACTTCCATTATCTAATCAGCTCAGCTATCAATTAAAAAAGATATCGAGTAAGCAAGCTAGTTTATTAATTAGCATACAAGATGAAATGCTATACAGCTATAACTGGATTTTAATAGTTGTTGTTGGACTTTCCATCATGCTATTGCTTTTAATGTTGAATGCGGCATTCATCATTAAGAAACAAATTGTTCGTCCTGTATTAAAAGTACAAAGCTCATTAATACAATTAGGACGAGGAGAACTTCCGGAAATCAATATTGAAACACCAGATAATGCGATTGGTGTTATGATTAAAGAATTAAAAAAATCAATTGGAAGTTTAAGAAAGAAAGCGGCATTTGTTGAAGAAGTAGGAAAAGGTAATTTCTATCAGGAGTTCGAACCGCTAAGCGATAAAGATGTGCAGGGAAAAGCATTAATTGAAATGCGTAATCGACTTGCACTTTCACATGAATCAGAAAAATTACGCAGATGGCAACATGATGGTTTAGTACAACTAAACGAGATCATGCGTACTAGCAATAAAGATTTTACAGACTTACTTGAAAAAATAATTGAGACAATTGTAAATCATATAAAGGTGGATCAGGCTGCAATATTTCTATTGCACAATGAAGACATGAACGATTTACATATTCAGCTTGGTGCATACTATAATTTAAACACTAAAATTTTAAATAGTAAACGCTACGAATTAAAATCAAGTTTGATTGGAAGAGTACTCGAGACAAAAACAACCATTGTTACAGCTAATTCCTATGACCCTTATTTTACGATTGAATATCCGGATGGCAATGAATCATCTCATTGCAACATCGTAGTTATTCCGTTAATTACAAGTGGAACAGTAGTAGGTGCAATACAAGTCGCGAAGTTAGAATCATTCATTAATGAAGAGATTGAGTTGCTTGAGAAAATGGCAGAGCCAATTGCTGCCAGTTTGTATAATGTAAGAGCTAACTTAAAAACTAATCAGTTATTAATTGAATCGCGTAAGCAAGCTGAAGAGTTAGCTTATCAAGAACAAGAATTGAAAAAAATAAACAATGAGTTAATACAAAAGTCGGAATTACTTGAAGCCAGCGAAGAGGAATTAAAATATCAACAAGAAGAGTTAAAGAAAGTCAATTTAATATTAGAAGAAAAGGCGAAACTCCTTGAAGAAAAAAATAATGCTATTGAAGAAGCGCGTAAGCATATCACGGCGAAAGCACAACAGTTAGAGCAAAGCAATAAATACAAATCGGCTTTCCTTGCAAATATGAGTCATGAGTTAAGAACTCCGTTAAACAGTATCTTAATTCTTGCAAAGCTTTTATCGGAAGATAAAACAAATCATTTAAACGAAAAACAACGTGAGCATGCACAGGTAATTCATAAATCGGGTAGTGATTTATTGATGTTGATTAATGATATTCTTGATCTTTCAAAAATTGAAGCAGGTAAACTTGATTTACAATTTGAGCAGCTTCCTGTTGATGAAATCATGGATGATATCAATTCCTTATTTATTGAATTAGCTAATGAGAACAAAATTAATTTCAAGATTGAAACTACAATTAATTCAAAAGAGTTAGTTACAACAGATCGAGTACGCACTGAGCAAATCCTTAAAAATCTATTATCAAATGCATTTAAATTCACTCCTGCTTATGGAGAAGTGAAATTAAAATTCGACTTTGATACAAATAAACAAAACTTAATTATTCAAGTAAGTGATAGTGGAATTGGTATTCCGCTGGAAAAACAATCACTCATCTTTGATGCATTTCAGCAAGCTGATGGATCTACAAGCAGACAATTTGGTGGTACAGGTTTAGGACTTGCAATTTGTAAAGAACTAACGATGATGATGGGTGGTAAAATTGAACTATCCAGCGAATCAGGAAAAGGCAGTTGCTTCAAAATAGTACTGCCACAAACGAACGTTGATATTATTGAAAAGAAAAATAATGAATCAATTGTTCAGCGTGAAGAAATAGAAATTGAACCTATAATTGAAAGTAAAAAGAATCTTGTTCTCATCGTTGAAGATGATATCGTATTCGCAAGTGTATTAGCAGAATATTGTAGACGATATGACCTCGAATTTATTATTGCAGAAGATGGGGAGAAAGCTGTTGAACTTACTAAAACCTATAAGCCAACAAGTATCATCTTAGATCTTATTTTACCAATCATTAATGGTTGGGAATATATTGATATCATAAAAAGTGATGAAGCATTACGAACGATTCCAATTCATGTTATATCAGCTGCAGAACAAAGCATACAAACAGAAAATTTAAATGTGGAATCGTATTATCCAAAACCAGTTGGTAAAAAAGAATTAGATACGTTATTTGAAATCGTATTATCCAAAACCAGTTGGTAAAAAAGAATTAGATACGTTATTTGAAATAATTAAGTATACCGATTATAAACATACCAACATTGCATTTATTGGAAATCCGAATGAAATTGATAATGCCATTATAAAAGGATTTACAGATTCAAATAATCAAATAAAAATTACTTTTATTGAAGATGCAAGTCAATCAATAAAAGATAGTGCAATTGATTTTGTAATTGTAAGTAGTCAATATGTAATAAATCGAGCTTATTTATCGAAACAAATCTTTGAAAACAATTTATCGAAACAAATCTTTGAAAACAACGAACTAAGTCATAAACCATTAGTTTACTTCAATGATTCAGTTGATGAATGTATCAGAGAAATAAATACCGTTCTTAATAAAAACGAATTGCCTTTATTGAATACTGTTCAAGAAAGTGATTTAGAAAATGTAGTAGTCAACGAAGATATCTTAAGATTTAAAAGTGTGTTAGTAGTTGACGATGATGTAAGAAATATTTATTCATTGACAAGTATTCTGGAACATGAGCAAATGAATATACACACTGCATTTTCAGGTGATGAAGCCATTGAAAAATTGAAAAACAATACCATTGATATCGTCTTGATGGACATTATGATGCCAGGCAAAAATGGATTTGACACTATGAGAGAAATTCGAGCGGAAGGTCAATTTAATGAGTTGCCAATTATTGCGGTTACTGCAAAGGCAATGAAAGGCGACAAAGAGTTATGTATTGAAGCGGGAGCGAATGATTATCTAACGAAACCTATCAATACAGAATTATTAATCAGAAAAATGAAACAACAATTAAACACAATAAAAAATGAAAACGCGTAAAGAAAGCAAAATACTAATTGTACATCAGCGACCACAATTTATGCTGGCACTAGAGGCTGCATTAAAAAAACCGCATAGAATATTTTTAAATGCTACTTCAGCATTAGAAACATTATCAATGACAAGTATCGATGATGTTGATCTTATCATATTAGATACTCAAATGGATGATGCAGATGTGATTTCATTAACGGGTATTTTAAAATTACAAGATAAGACGAAAAATATCCCCTACATTATTTTAAATGAAACTCCGTCGATAATCGAACATTACTTTAAATCGTGGCCTGAGGGTAGCGTAGACTTTTTGGTTTACCCCATCGATGGTAGTAAAATCGAAAACTCAGTAAGTAAGTTTGAACAATCAAATTTCACTTGGAAAGTAAAAGTAAAATAACTCAAAGCCCCGACGATATAAGTTGGGGCTTTGTTGTTTTATAGGCATTGACTACTTTTATCGAATAATGAAATGGTTAAAGCCAGCTAACGCAAAATGGATTCTTACAATATCAATTACGGTATTCGTATTAATTCATTTGTTATACATCAACCTTCCTCCTTGCAGCATACACGTATGGCGACAATGTAATACACTTTCTGTTGCACAAAACTTCTACGATGAGAGTTATAATATCCTAGAGCCAAGAGTCGATAGAAGATTTGAAGGCAATGGAATTACTGGAACGGCTTTCCCTCTTTATGAATGGATATTAGCGGTAATTTATAAATTCACCGGGGTCCATTATTGGGTGCATCGTTTGCTTTCGTTGTTGCTTACTATTATAGCAGTTATTTTTTCATATCGATTTCTGAATAATATTACTAGTAACAAGTTAGCTACTGCCATTACGAGTAGCTTATTACTGTGGACACCTGAATTATTTTATCACAGTATTAATGCGATACCTGATATTCTCGCGCTGTGTGCAGGATTTATCAGTCTGTACTTTTATGCTAAAAAAGATCGCAATGAATTATCAATCACGCTATCGTTTTTATTTTTAACCATTAGTGGATTAATAAAAA
>JBDKGQ010000139.1:0-4070 GCA_039798145.1 Bacteroidota bacterium | reverse complement strand
GTGATTCCTTTTTTTCTTCCTTGCTGATGCATGAGTTGCAAGAGTGGAATGGAAAAGGCTGCTGTTTTACCTGTTCCAGTTTGAGCACATCCTAATAAATCATCTTTGTTTAAAATGATAGGAATTGCTTTTTCCTGAATAGGTGTCGGTTTTGAATATCCTTCTTCGCGAAGTGATTGTAAAATAGGCTCAATTATATTGAGATTGTCGAAATTCATAGGTTGGGTTGACAACAATTAACGTTGTGCTTGTAAAAATGAAACTAAATAGTAGAGTGAACTGATGATCAACAATGTTTTTATCCACAATTTTTGATGATAGGTGGAGAGTGGATAATAGAAGTTGAGTAAAAGTAAAATCAGGTTAATGATTAATGCTGGCGTAAAGTTACTTACAATATTGTCGGGAACCACTACTTTATTCTGAATTGTTCTGATTTCTTTCATCGAATGCAAAATGGGCGTTTCACCTATCATAATCAGATTATTCGACTCTAAACCTTCAATTTCAGTATCACTCATAATTTCAATTTTACGCTGATCTGTTTGAATGGTATAGTAGAGTTGTTCGTCGGTAGTAACGTTGGTTTTGATGATTTTCTCGACGCTAATTTTTGTTCCTATAAATTGGTCGGTTAACAAAAAGAGGGTAATCAGTAATAGAACATAAGAAGCATTTTTGCCCCAATAAATCTCGTGTATCGACTTGTTTTTCTCTTCTTCCTCTAGTTTTTGCTTCCATTCCTGATAACGCATACGCGCCTGAGCTCTGGCTTTCTCTCGTAAAATAGCTTCGTAATCAATAGTAGGTTGCTGATAATTATGTCTTCCTTCCCGAAAGTCGATAATACGATGATAAGCCTCTGTGATTTTTCGGAATTGATCGGCAGCATCAGGACTATCATTTACATCTGGATGGAATTCTTTGGCTTTCAGACGATAGGCTTTTTTTATCTCTGCCATCGAAGCGGATGAACTAATTCCTAATGTTTGAAAATCGTTGAGCATAGCCGTAATTTGACAAAATACCTTTTACCAAAGATGTTGTCTTTATTGGTACTTTTGCAAAAGTAAACGAATATGAATATCCTGAATTATCTCCTCTACTATTTTATCATTTTACCAATTGCATACCTTCCTTTTAGGGTGCTTTATTTTTTGTCGGATGTGTTGTTTTTAGTGTTTTTTCATCTTGCGGGATATCGTAAGAAGGTGGTGTTGCGAAATATTGCCAATTCATTTCCTGAATTATCGAAAGAAGAGCATAATCGCATCGCATCAAAATTTTATCGTCACTTCTGCGATGTAATGGTGGAGACATTCAAGTCTTTCGCAATTACTAAAGAAGAATTGTTAAAACGAAATAAATTGACCAATCCTGAATTAATCAATCAGTATTTTGAAAAGGGACAAAGTGTGATATTAGCTGGAGGTCACTATAATAATTGGGAGTGGGTAGCAACAGGAATGGATCATCAGGTGAAGCATCAGGTGATTGCAATCTATAAAGCCTTATCGAATAAATTCTTCGATGAGAAAGTGTTGAAGTCGAGAAGTAATTTCGGATTACAAATGATTAGCACCAAGCGCGTGGCAGAGGTATTTGATAATAACAAAAACGAATTGACCGCAACAATCTTCGCTATTGATCAAAGTCCATCGAATCCGCGTAAAGCCTATTGGATGCAGTTTTTAAATCAAGAAACTGCTTGCTTTTATGGAACGGAGAAATATGCGCGTCAGTATAATATGCCTGTGTTGTTTGGCTCTGTGAAAAAGGTATCCCGTGGGCATTATGAGTATAGCTTCTCTGTTGTGACAGAAAATCCAGCATCCGAAGAAAAAGGATTTATTACGAAAAAGACTAATTTGATTTTAGAAAACGATATCTTGCAAGCTCCTGAATTTTGGCTGTGGACGCATAAACGATGGAAGCACCAACGTCCCGAAGGAATTCAGATGGAAACAGTATTCGAATAATAAATAATGCTACACTTTAAGAAGTTTGATTTAAATGAAAATGCCGATTGGGTCGTGTTTGTACATGGCGCAGGTGGTAGTTCTTCTATTTGGCATAAACAACTTAAAGCGTTCAGCGAAAAGTTTAATGTGTTGATTGTTGATTTACGCGGACACGGAAAATCAAAGCATGTAAAGTTTAAACTGGATAAGAAATATACTTTTGAAAAAGTAAGCAAAGATGTGCTTGAAGTGTTAGATCATTTAAAGATTCAGAAAGCACATTTCGTTGGAATATCGCTCGGTACATTAATTATCCGAATGATAGGAGAGATGCAACCAGAGCGCATCAAAACATTGATTATGGGTGGTGCTATAACGCGACTGAATATCCGTTCTCGCTTTTTGGTATGGTTCGGTAATCGAATGAAATCGATTGTGCCGTATATCTGGCTTTATTCGTTCTTCGCTTGGATTATCATGCCTCGTAAGCGTCATGCAGAATCACGTAAGTTTTTTATCAGCGAGGCAAGAAAGTTATATCAAAAAGAATTTTTACGTTGGTATAAATTAACAGCAGAGTTAAATCCACTGTTACGATTTATTCGAGAGAAAGAAACGGGTTTGCCAATTTTATATGTGATGGGTTCCGAAGATTATATGTTCTTAGAGCCTGTTAAACGAATGGTGACTATGCATAAAAATTCCTTCTTAGAAATTTTAGATAACTGCGGTCACGTAGTGAATATGGATCAGTCGGATGCTTTTAATAGAGTCGCTATTGATTTTATTCAGCGCGACGGACAGGTTGCTTAAGCAATTCACCAATCGCTGCTTTCATAAATACCATCGTTGGAAATACACGAAGAATTTTTAAATCTTCCAACATCGAAGTTTCTTCACTTAAAAATTTCAATGGTAAATAAGCAGGAAGTTTTCTGAACATGCAATTGAATAAATAAAAAGCTGGAACTTTTTTCTCTCGCAATACTCTTAAAAATACATCATCATAAAATTGAAATCTACCTTTGCTCTTCGGATTGTAATTACTCAAGGTCGGATGTTTTTTCAAGTGAGCAATTAACTGTTTCGACTCTTCTTGTATAAAGTGAAATGTAAATCCAGTTGATGCTTTACTCGCGCCGCCATTGGTACCGATATTGAAAACATTCGGATTGATTTTCTTGATGAATGGCTGATTGTACATTGGAATAACACCAAACTCTTCTTCTGTAACTTTGTAGGCGTGGTATTTTAATTTTTCGTCGATGTAATTGTTTAACTCCGTTTCGTATTCTTCTTTTTTCAATAAATTTTCCGAAAAAATAGTAAACTCCATCAAGGCTTTTGTTTTACTAACGGGTAGGATATACATAAACCGACATTCATTATGTTGGTCGATGGTAAAGTCCATTAAGGTAGCAACCCCTTCTTCAAAAAAAGGTTGTTCTGTTTCTATAAACTTACCTTTGAAATGCTGTAAGAAATAATGATAACGCGATTCGTCTTTGTCTAAATACTGAATGGAACTATTGAAAATAATATTTCCGGTATATCTTCCTTCTGCAGTAATAACGGTATTGTTTTCAAAATTCAAAATCATGTCTTGCACAAAATGAATATGGCTATTTTGTGAAATGATTTGATTGCAATATTGATAAAACCCTTGCGAGCGAATCATTTTATACTTGTAAGGCTGCGGACTCAATTTTGCATCATAACCCGGAGAAGCAAAGCGGATTTTATCCCACGTTTTTACAACGCATGATTCAAACAAACCTTCTTTCTCTTCCCAAAAACACCACGTGCGATCGTTATGCTCTTTTTTGTCTTTATCAATCACCAACACTTTTTTATCTCGCAAAAGTCCTTCTTGTTGCATACGCACCAACAGACTAAGCGCAGCTGCGCCACCTCCAGCAAAAATGTAATCGTAGTGATTGTCCGACATGCTTAATTATTAAAATGTATCCTTATAAAGTTGAATCGCATCATTGATAATACCTAATGCTTTTTCTTTATTTAGAAATTCTTCTACTACAACTTTCTTCTTCTCTAAAAGTTTATAATCTTCAAAAAATCTTCTCATTTCAATAGTAGTATGAGGAGGTA
>JBDKGQ010000138.1:0-4654 GCA_039798145.1 Bacteroidota bacterium | reverse complement strand
CACTTTGTTGGTCATGTCGATTTTTAAAAATGTCATTTGACATGGGTCAATCGGTGTTACTTCCGACACAACAGTTTGCGTTTTTAGTCCGTAGGAAGATGTGATTTCTACCTTCGATGAAAATCCAATTCTCACTTTTCTCTTCGCTTCTCCATTCGTACCGCAAGAAAAAGGAATACGCGGATGAATGCACTTGCCCCAAACAATCTCAGAGCAGTAATCGCCAGCTATGCCATATGCTGCAGTTGTTCCTACTTTAAACATATTACCCTGCATAGATCCGGTTAATGCGTCACGAGTTACATCATAGCTCGCACGCGGACCTTCAACTCCTTCAAACGTTGCAAAATTTGGATACTCTGGATTGCGAATTACTTTATCAGCTTTTGAATTGGCAAAGTTGATAATAGGCTGAAGATTTACTTCAACAGGAATTTCAATAATAGATGATTCAAGTTGCGGAACAGGAATTTCTTCTGTAATAATTTTCGGTAACTCACTTTGCAATTTGCATGAAGTGATAAATAATAAACCTAATAAAAGTAGGCTGCTGAAATGTTTATTAGCGATCTTCATTAATTGAAAAACAGGATTGTGAAAAATTAAGATTTACTCATTTCTCCTCTTAAATCCTTCACTAATTCTGCTTCGATTTTCTTTTTCTGATTTGGATATTTACCGAAGAGATACATCAACTTTGTCAAGGCTGCTTCAGTTGTTATATCACTTCCGCTAATCACACCCATATCTTTTAACTTCTTACTCGTTTCGTACTTACCTTGTTCAACTTTTCCTCCCGCACATTGAGAAACATTTAAAATAATGATGCCGTTGCTGATAGCCGATTTAATTGTTTTTAAAAAACTCTCTGCAGTTGGGGCGTTTCCACTTCCGTATGTTTCTAATACAACCGCTTTTAATCCTTCTACGCTAAAAATATGCTCCAACCAGTTGCCTGTAATGCCAGGGAATATACGTACTAATCCAATGTTAGGATTTAAATTTTTATGTACGATTAATTTCTTACTCGATTTTTTGCTGATGAATTTATAATTGTATTGTAAGCTGGTTCCTGCTTCAACTAGTGATGGATAATTCAACGATTGAAATGCATCAAATTGAGAACTTGAAAATTTTTCTGCTCTGTTTCCTCTGAAAAGTTGATCATTAAAATAAATACACACTTCTGGAATGACCACTTCGCTAGCTGCAATTTCTACGGCTGTTATCAAATTATGTTTTGCATCTGTTCGGATAGCCCCAAGCGGTAGTTGAGATCCAGTGAATATAACTGGCTTGCCAAGATTCTCTAACATGAAACTTAGTGCCGATGCTGAATAAGCCATCGTATCGGTTCCATGTAAAATAATAAAACCATCATACGCTTTATAATTCTTCTCAATCGTCTCTGCTAATGCTATATAAAATTCAGGAGTAACATTGCTACTGTCAATCAACTTTTTAAAAGTAAAATGCGAGATGGAGCAGTTAATATGTTTTAATTCTGGAACGCGTTCAGTAATTTTTCCGAAGTTAACAGGCTTAAGACTATTAGAATTGTCTTTAATCATTCCAATAGTTCCACCTGTATAAATCACTAATATTTTTTTCATAGTCCAAATAGGGTTACTGCATTAGCGGTAGTTGTTGTTGCTACTTCTTGGATGCTAATTTGCTTTAAGTCGGCAATTTTTTCTGCTACATGTGTTAAGTAGGCAGGCTGATTCCTTTTACCCCTGAAAGGTACTGGCGCTAAATAAGGGCCGTCCGTTTCTAACACAATATTTTTTAAATCTACATTTTTAATTATTTCATCGAGACCACTATTTTTGAAGGTCACAACACCTCCAATTCCTAAGTACATGCCCATGTCAATTATTTGTTGCGCTTCATCGTAGGTTCCTCCAAAGCAATGAAAGATGCCTTTTAATCCTTTGATGTTTAATTCTTGAATGATGGCAATCACATCAGCAGTACAATTGCGCGTATGCAAGGCAACAGGAAGTTCCATTTCATAAGCCCAGATTAATTGATTCGTTAGTGCTTTTGTTTGTTCAGCAATATGCGTTAAGTCCCAATGTTTATCCATCCCAATTTCGCCAACACCGTAATATTTCCCTGATCTTAATTCTGCCTCTACCTGTTTTAATTCCTTTTCATATGTATCGTTTACATAGCAAGGATGTAAACCCATCATCGGGAAACAATTCTCTGGATAATCATGACTAAGCTGTAACATCGAATAGGCTGTACTGCTATCGATATTAGGTAAAAGCATCTTAGTAACTCCATTTTGTATGGCAGCATCAATGACTTGCTTTCTGTCGTCATGAAATTCTTCAGCGTATAAATGTAAATGGGTGTCCACTAATTGCATGTTGTAAAATTACTGCATTTTCCTTTACTCCCGAAAATCGATTTTAAGAGATAAAAAGTATCTTTGTTTAAAATAATTAAGCCTTGCCAAAGTATTTAGTCATTCGTTTTAGTTCTATTGGAGATATTGTCTTGACCTCTCCCGTTGTTCGAATGCTAAAAAAGCAGGTTCCTAATGCGGAAGTTCATTTTCTGACGAAGAAAAATTTTGAAGCAGTAGTAAGGAATAATCCAAATATTGATAAAGTTTGGACAACTGATGGCTCACTAAAAGATGTGCTTCCTGCTTTAAAGAAAGAGCAATATGATGAGATCATCGACTTACATGCTAATCTTAGAACGTGGAGAATTAAATCGAAGTTAAAGGTTAAATCTACTTCATTTAACAAATTGAATTTTGAAAAGTGGTTGCTCGTGAATTTGAAAATAAATCGCATGCCTGCCATTCATATTGTGAATCGTTATTTGAAATCGGTGGAGCATTTAGGAGTTCTTAACGATGGAGAGGGTTTAGATTTTTTTATTGATAATTCTGTAAAAGCAAATCAGGAAATTTTGCCTGTATCATTTACCAATGTTTACTGGACAGCTGTTATTGGTGCGAATCACGCTACAAAAAGATTTCCAGTTTCAAAATGGATTGAAGCAATTAAGGCTATTAATTCTCCGGTGGTCATTGTAGGAGATAAAAATGATTTTGCAGCAGGACAAGAAATAGCAGATGCTTGTGGCGACATTGTTTTTAATGCCTGTGGTCAGTTTAGTTTATTGCAATCGGCGGCTGTTGTTTCACAAGCCAAGTTGGTCATCACTAACGATACAGGAATGATGCATATCGCATCGGCTAATAATCGCAATATCATTTCTATCTGGGGGAATACGGTTCCCGCTTTTGGAATGACACCTTATATGCCTTCTAATTATGCGAATAGTTTTATTGCAGAAGCAAAAGAAGTCGGCTGTCGTCCTTGTTCAAAAATAGGATTTGCTAAATGTCCGAAGGGACACTTTGATTGCATGAATAAAATTTCTGTTACTGAACTAACGGAAGTGGCTATCCGTTTTCTAAACAAATAAAGCTTTCAATTCATTCGCTTCATCTGGTTTCATTTTGCCAGCAAGAATAAGCGCTAATTGTCGTCTGCGTAAAGCTCCATCAAAGCGTTGTTTCTCTTCGTCTGTTTCAGGCAAAAGCTCAGGCACGTGAATAGGTCGGCCAATTTGATCGACAGCTACAAACGTATAAATAGCTTCATTGCATTTTATTTTCTTACTATTCATATTGTCCTCTACCCAAACATCAATAAAAACTTCCATCGAAGAATTAAAAGATCGAGAAACCTTTGCTTGAAGCGTTACAATATCTCCCAACTTAATAGGCTGATTAAAAGAAACATTATTAACTGATGCCGTTACTACTACACGATTACAATGACGATGTGCTGAGATAGCAGCGGTAATATCTAACCAATGGAGTAATCGGCCTCCCATTAAATTTCCTAAAGTGTTGGTGTCGTTAGGCAATACAATTTCGGTATGAATTGCAAGACTTTCAGCAGCGGTTTTAGCTTTTAACATAAAAAATATTTTTTGCAAAGATAGATTTTATTCGGGGTACGACGAAAATACTTCGATTATCTTTAAATTTAACAGCGTATGATAGAAATTGGCAAAACATTAATCTCTACGGAGCTGCTGGAAGAACATTTTGTTTGTGATTTAAATAAGTGCAAAGGCGAGTGCTGCATTGCTGGCGACTATGGTGCCCCATTAGATAAATCGGAGTTAAAAGAGATTGAGAAATACTATCCTATTGTAAAGCCTTTGTTACAAGAGCGCGCATTAAAAAGTTTGGAGGAGCAGGGCTTATATATGAAGGACGATGAAGGTGATTGGGTAACTCCTTTGATAAACGGAAATGAAGAATGTGCCTTTACTATTTTTGAAAATGGCATAGCGAAATGCTCTTTTGAGAAAGCTTATTACGACGGACAAATTCCTTGGAAGAAACCCATCTCTTGTCATTTGTATCCAGTGCGTATAAAGAAGCTCAAAAACTACGATGCCTTAAACTACGACCGATGGGATGTATGTGCACCCGCATGTAAGTTAGGTAAGAGTTTAAAAGTTCCTGTCTATCAATTTTTGAAAGAATCACTCACACGCAAGTATGGCGAGGAATGGTACAAAGAACTAACCTTAGCTGCTGAAATGTGGAAAGAAGAGAAGGGGAAGTAAGAAGGGGTCACTCAAACTCTACACTGCTTACTGTTTTTTC